>CAYYDA010000086.1:0-7176 GCA_964470495.1 uncultured Steroidobacteraceae bacterium
AGCAAGCGCAAGTCGCAGACGGCGATCACCGCCTATCGCGAGGAGGGCTACCTGCCGGAGGCCTTCGTCAACTTCCTGGCATTCCTGGGGTGGTCGCCCGGGACCGAGGAGGAGATCTTCACGCTCGACGAGCTCGCGGCGCGATTCGAGATCGGCAAAGTCCACCATGGCGGCGCCGTCTTCGACCAGGGCCGGCTCGATCACCTCAACGGCGTCTACATCAGGGCAATGACCGATGAGCAGCTCGCCCTCCGCCTGCGCGAATGGGTCCCGGAGGCCGTCGCCGACGACGACCTGCTGCGCATGGTGCCGCTCATCAAGGAGCGCCTGGTGAGGCTGGGCGACGTGGACGAACTGATCGGATTCGCGTGGGAGCCCGATGCGGTCGTTTCGAGTTGGTACGGCCCCGAGCTATTGACCCCGAAGAAGGGCGGTCCCGACGATGCCCGGCGCGCGCTGGAGATCGCACGAGCGACCCTTGCCGAGCTCGACGATGCGGACTTCAGCGCGGACGTGCTCGAGCAGCGCTGCCGCCAGGCCGCCGACGCCGCGGGCATGAAGGCAGGCGAATTCTTCTCGCCGATCCGCGTGGCCGTCACCGGCCGGACCATCTCACCGCCGCTCTTCGCGTCCCTTGAGCTGCTGGGCCGCGAGCGGTCCCTGGCCCGAATCGACGACGCGCTCGGCAAGCTGGCCGGGGTCGCCGCATGAGCATGGACGATCCGCACGCGGGAGCGCTCGCGCCCCGCCTGGACGCGCTGATCGACGCCGAGCTGCTCGTCCCGATTCGCTCTTCCAGTGGCTCTTCGCCGGACCCGGGGCTCGTCGACGCCGAGGCCTTCAGGCACGGGACCGACGATGCCGGCGAGCGATTCATCGCCGCATTCAGCTCGCCGGCCGTGCTGGCCGAGTACGGGCCTCCCGGAAGCGACAGCGTCCGAATGGCGGCGCGCGACCTGTTCGAGCGAGCCGACGCGGTGATGGAACGCGTCGTCATCGATCCCGGTGCCCCGACGCAGGTCGAGATCGCGGCGGGCGTCCTGCCCTTCCTCGCCGCCGGCATCGACCCCAACCGGCCCGACGCGCTCCGTGCGCGACGTCCCCTCGGCGACCTTCCCTCGCTCGAGGTGCCGGACCAGGTCCCCGAGCCCTTCGGTCGTGAGCTCCTCGCCGCCCTCTCCGACCTGGCGCAGGTCGAGCGTGCATGGCTGCTCCGCGCCGGCACGTCGTGGACGGCGGGCGTTCAGCTCGTGCCGGACGCGCTCCTCGGCGACTTCGATGCCGTCCGCAACCGCCTCCACGCCGTCGCCACCGAGCACCTCGGGTCACGAAAAATGCTCGCCGTCACCGATCTCCGCGCGCCGGTGCTGCGCGACATCTATGACGCCACCGCCGCCCCGTTCTACGTCCGGCGCCGCGAGCACAAGAGCATCTTCGGCCGCATCTTCGGCGACTAGAGGGCCGCGACTACGGGACGAGCACCAGGCGCCCTTCGACGTCGCCGGCCCGCAGCCGATCGTGGGCCGCCGCGGCATCCTCCAGCGGAAGCGTCTCGACATCCCAATGCAGGCGGCCGCGCTGCGCGAGGCGGACCACTTCGCTCAGGTCGTCGCGCGAGCCCCATGCCACCGTCGTCAGCCACGACTCCACCGGGACGGCGTCGAATCCGAACGGGTGCGAGCCGCCAGCTTCGCCGATGAGCACCACGAGCCCGTCCGGCGCCACGACGGCGGCCGCGTGTGCAAGCGTGGAGTCGGTGCCGACGAAATCGAGGACGACGTCCGCCGGCCGGCCGAGGGCCTCGAGCGTCATGTCAGGCTCGCCATCAAGCAGCCCGACGTCTGCGCCCAATTCGGCGGCCCGTTCGAGGCGAGCCGGCGAGAGCTCGCGTACCACGACGAACAGCTCGCCACCGCCGGATGGAACCAGCCGCAGGAGCTGGAGGGCGAACTGGCCGAGCGCGCCGCAGCCGATGACGAGGACGCGGGCGCCCGGGATCAGCCAGTGCTCCGCCCGACGGATGGCCCGGTAGGGCGTGACGCCGGCATCCGCGAGGGGAGCGGCGCGAACCGGGTCGAGGCGGCCGAGGCCGACGAGGTGGCGGGGGTGCGGCACCAGCATCGCCCCCGCATAGCCGCCGTCCACCTGGAAACCGGGGGCCCGCGAGCGGGCACACCGTTGCTCGGCGCCGGCGAGACAGTCGCGACACTCGCCGCAGCCCCAGCCGCCATGGACTACCACCGCGTCACCGTTCCGAAGGCGCATCCGGCGCATCGCCCGCTCAGCATCGGGGCCGACGGCGTCGATCCAGCCGGCGACCTCATGGCCGAGCGTCACCGGCAGCTCAACGCGCGCCTGGGTGCCGTCGGCGATGTGGAGGTCGGTGTGGCACACGCCGCAGGCGGCGATGCGCACGCGGACCTCGGTAGCGGAGGGCTCGGGCAGTGGCAGCTCCTCCATCCGAAGTGGCTCGCCCGGGGCGTGGAGCCGGACCGCCCGCATCGGTCTGATGCTAGGAGGAGGTGGTGGCGTCTTCGGCAGGGGCCGGGATCGGCTCGGACAGGGCGCGCACGACCTGGTCGACCAGGGAGTCCGGCTCGACGCGGTCGATCACGGCGCGGATGATCCCGTCGCGGTCCACGGCGATGGCAACCGGCTGGGCGACGTTGACGTTCTCGCCATCGGCCAGCGTGTCGATCCCGAGCATCTCGACCGCGCTCCGCCGCTCGTCGCTGTAGAGCAGGAACGGCAGCTTCTGCGCCGTCGCGAATTCGGCCTGCTGCTCCACCGAATCGCAACTGATGGCGGCGACCGCGATTCCCGCCTCGCGCAGCTTGTTGAACCCGGCGGCCAGCGCCTCGATCGCCTTTAGCCCCTTGCGTCGTGCGGCACCGCTCAGCGTCGGGCCGCCGAAGAAGAGCAGCACCACGGGCTGCTTCGTGACCCAGCTCCGCAGGTTGAGCAGGTACCCGTCGGTTGCGCGCAGCCCGACCGACGGAATCGGGTCGCCAGGCGCCAGCTTCATGCTCACGAGCCGATTGTAGCGGCGCCCAGCCGGACGATCCCGCCCGACCGATGAACGAGGCCATCCCGCTCGAGGGCTCCCATCACGCGCTCCCAGCGCGCTCCGCCGAGAACCGGACCGATGCGCCCGGCGTCCGTGGCGATGCCGGCGCGCAGCGCCCGCTCGCCGAGGGCATGTCCATGCGTCCGGGAGAGCCGGCTGAGCACGGCGCCCCGGTACGCCCGATCCGACCCCCGCAGCGTGGCCTGTCGCGGAACGGGAACCGCGTCCGCGGCACCGCGAGACGGGCAGCCGCGTGCGATCGGGCATGCGTCGCACCGAGGCTCGCGCGAGCGGCAGATTGCCGCGCCGAACTCCATGGTGGCGTGCGTCCAGGCCTCGACATCCGGGCCCACACCCGGAGCCGCGAGCGCGTCCGCGACCGCCTGGAGGTGCCAGGGCTGGTCGGGTCCGCCGAACCGTCGCAGGATCCAGCGCCGGACGTTCGTGTCGACCACTCCCGCCGGCACGCCGAACGCGAGCGAGGCGACGGCCCGGGCCGTGTACGGTCCCACGCCGGGCAGGGAAGCCAGGCCGGCGACGTCTCGCGGCCATCCGTCGCGGGTGACCTCTGCGGCGGCGCGCTGCAGCGAGAGGGCGCGGCGGTTGTAGCCCAGCCCGCTCCACTCGGCCAGGACGTTGGCGCTCGACGCGGTTGCGAGCGACTCAGCGGTCGGGTAGCGGGCCATGAACCGCGGGAAGCGCAGCGCAATTCGCGCGGCCTGCGTCTGCTGGAGCATGACCTCGCTCACGAGGACGGCGTACGGATCGGACGTGGCGCGCCAGGGAAAGTCGCGATGGTCGGTGGCATACCAGGCGAGCAGCGCGCCACGCACGCGGCGCCGGGTCCGTGAGTCCGGGAGTGCGGGCACGGGTGCAGCGTAGCAGCGGACCCTCCGGACGCATCGGTCTCGCGTGGTGCGCTACCGTTCGCGATGCCATGCCGTACCGATTGCTTTGCCTCGACGCCGGATTCACGCTGCTCTCGCCGCGTCCCACGCTGGTGGACGCGCTGTCGGGCGTGCTCACGTCAGACGGCCGCGAGATCACCGAGGAGGTTCTGCAAGCGGCTTGGGAGGACTCGGATCAGTGGTTCTGGGACGAGTACCATCGGCCCGGGAACGACACCTGGACCGACGATGGCCGTATCGAGGAGTACTGGCGTCGGTATCACGGCGTGCTGCTGGGACGCATCGGCGTGGAAGGTCGCGAAGAGATGCTCGACCGCATCCTGGCCAGCCAGTTCGCGCCGGACACGTGGGAGCTGTACCCCGACGTCGAGCCGATGCTGACCGCGGTGCGCGAGATGGACGTGCGGATCGGGATCGTGAGCGACTGGGGCTCGAACCTCCGCGGCATCGTGGCCGAGCTGGGGCTCGACCCATACCTCGACTTCGTGCTGCCATCGGGGGCCGTTGGCGTCGCGAAGCCGAATCCGGCCTTCTTCGCCATGGCGCTCGAGCACGCCGGTGTCGCGCCGGCGGAGGGCCTGATGGTCGGCGACTCGTATCGAGCCGACGTGCGCGGCGCCTGGAGCGCCGGGATGGATGCCGTCTGGCTCGATCGCAGCGACGGCATCAGCATCACGCCCTCCGACGAGGCTCGGCCCATGGATGTGCGCATCATTCACGCGCTGGACGAGGTGCCGGGCCTCATACGCAACGGGGGCCCGCTGCCGCGTGGCGTCGGCTTCGGGACCATCGCGGCCGACCATCCGGCCATGGCCTAGAGCCCCGGATCCGTGCCCCCATCCTCGTCGGAGATCGTCGTCGACAAGTTCGGCGGATCGGTCCTGCGCCGCCCTGAGGACATCGCCGCGGCCGTCGACGTGATAGCCCGCCAGCGACGCGCAGGCCTGCGGCCGGTCGTGGTCGTCAGCGCCTTCGAGGGGGTGACTGACACCATCCTGGGAGCCGCGCGCGTCCTGCTGCCTGATCGCGGCGACTCGATCCGCGAGCCCGGACAGGCCTCCGACTCGGGATTGGCGCGCGAGACCGATCGCGCCCTCGCCACGGGCGAGGCGCTTTCTGCCGCGCTCTTCGCGCTCGGCCTCCAGGGCAGCGGCATTCCGTCACGCTCCTTCTCAGGCGCCGAGGCGGGGATCCGGACCGCGGCGGCGCACCTGGGGGCGGAGGTGCGCCGCGTCCTGTCGCGGCCCCTGCGTGCGGCGCTGAGCGAGGGCCTCGTGCCGGTAGTCGCCGGCTTCCAGGGGATCGGGACGCACGGGGAGCTCACCACGCTGGGCCGAGGGGGTACCGACCTGTCGGCGGTGGCACTGGCCGTGGCCCTGCGAGCCATGCGGTGTGAGCTGTTCAAGGACGTGGGCGGCGTGCTGGAGGCCGATCCTCACCTCGTCCCCGGCGCGCGTTTCCTCCCGTTCGTGGACGCACTCCAGCTCGAGCTGCTGGCCGAGATGGGGGCGGAGGTCGTCCACCCGGTGGCGGTGCGACGCGCACGGCGCGGCCGGCTGAATCTCGTGGTTCGGGCACTCGACGACGACGCGCCGCAGACGGTGGTGCGGCCGATGTCGCGCGACGAAGACGGCGTCCTCATGCTCGCGGTCGACCGGAAGGAGCGCATGGCGCGGATCAGCCTGGTCGGTCCCGCGTCGCTCATGCCGGAGGTGCTGCCGCTTCCGGCCCACGGTGAGGGCGCCTTTGACGAGGGCGGCCTTCGCGTCGTGTGGGCCGAGGTGCCGGTCGCCTCCGCCGGCATCGCCGCGCAACGGATTCACGCGGCGCTCATGGCGCGGTGAAGGCGCGCCGACATCAGCCGCCGATGGCCTCGTGCTCGGATGCGCTGCGACTGCCGATCTGAAGGACGACCGCCGCCACCAGGACGAGGGCGCCGCCGGCGAGCTGCAGCGGTGCCGGCTGCTCGCTCAGCAGCCATGCGGCGAGAGCGACGCCCACGACCGGCTCGAGCGTCGCAAGGATCGCCGCCCGAGACGCGCCCAGCATCCGGATGCCGGTGATGAAGCACAGCGTGGGGATGGCGGCGCCGACGAGTCCCGCAAGGAGCACCGGCACCAGCGCCTCGTCCGACGCCGCCGGGGCTGCCAGCCCGGCAATTTGCCCGGTGACTGCAGCGATGACCACGTAGCCGACGGCGGCGAGGCCCATCGTGGTCGCCGCGGCCTCGATCGGCGGGATTCCCGCGAAGCCGTGCCGAGCGGCGAGGACGTAGAAGGCCTGCGTGAAAGCCGCCAGGAATGAGAGGCCGATGCCGAGGCCGTCCAGCTCGCCAAGGCCGCCGGACCCGGTGAGCGTCAGCGCGAGCCCGAGAAGGGACAGGCCGAGCGCCGACCAGCGGACGACGCCGAGCCGCTCGCCGAACCACAGCGCCGATGCGGCAGCCACGATCGCGGGATAGAAGTAGAAGACCAGCAGCGAGAGGCCGATCTCGATCCGCAGGAACGCGATGAACATGGCCAGGTTGAGCACGAGATTGGCGATGCCGCCGGCCAGCATGAACCCTCGCTCGCGTCGCGGAACGTCGCTTAGCAGGTGCGGTCGCCGATCCGCCACGCCGCGCAGCAGCAGAAGGAGCACGAGCATGACGCTCGCGCCGATGCCCGCACGCCAGGCGACGAGCGCGAGCGAGCCAACGCCGGCGTCGTCCGCGAAGCGAGTGATGGGACCGAGGGTGCCGAAGCAGACCGCTGCAAGGGCGACGAGCCCCCCGCCGAGCAGGCCGCTCGACGGCTCAGCCGCTCGCGACGTCACGCATCGGGCTCGAAGATCTCCCTCGAAGCATCCTCACCGCGCGGCGCCGACGGCGTCGGGAGCCTCGGCTTCCTCGATCTCGGCGGCAAGGCGGCGCTCCTCTGCCCCAAGCTCGTCGATCCGGTCCCGGGCGGTGTTGTGTCGCTCGACCAGGTCACGAACGGCAGCACCATCGGCATAGATCGATGGATCGGCCAGCCGTTCGGTCGCCTCTGACAAGTCGCGCTGCGCCGCCGCCAGGTCGGCCCGAGTCTTCTCGAGCGCTGGCCGCAGGCCTCGCGTCAGCCGATGTCGGGCGTTGCGCTCCTCAGCCTCGCGTCGCTTTCGCTCGGCCGCCGCCCGCGCGGACTGCCGTGGCTTGGCCGCTTCGACCACGACGCCGCGCGG
>CAYYDA010000087.1:0-7150 GCA_964470495.1 uncultured Steroidobacteraceae bacterium
CAAGCGCGAGATCTACGACTACCTCGACACCGATCGGCCCGTCCTGCGACCGATCAACTACCCGGACGACACGCCAGGCCGCGGCTGGCTGATCCACCACACCGATGACGGTGACGAGATTGCCGTCATCAACGCTATGGGTCGCGTCTTCATGAACCAGCTCGACTCGCCGTTCATGAAGCTCGACGAGCTGCTCGACGGTGCCGCCGATCCGCTGCCTCCGATCCGGATCCTGGACTTCCATTGCGAGATCACCTCGGAGAAGAACGCCATGGGCTGGTATCTCGACGGGCGGGTGACGGGCGTGGTCGGCACGCACACCCACGTCCCGACCGCCGATGCCCGCGTCCTACCCGGCGGGACGGCGTACATCAGTGACATCGGCATGACCGGGCCACGAGACTCGGTCATCGGCTTCAGCCTCGAGACCGTGCTGCCGCGATTCACGCGCCACCTGCCGACCCGCTTCGCGGTGGCGGAGGGTCCGGTCTCCTTCAACGCGGTCGTCGTGACGGCCGACCGCGCCACCGGGCGTGCCAGCGCCATCGAGCAGGTCCAGCGCCTCGTCGAGGTCTGAGGCATCGGACCGGCATTGACCAGACCAGCTGACCGGACCACCCGTCCGCCGCCCCTCATCGGCATCGTCGGCCCGACCGCATCGGGCAAGACCGACCTCTCCCTGGCCCTCGCGCAGCGCATGCCGGTCGAGATCCTGGTCGCGGACTCGCGACAGGTGTACCGGGGCATGGACATCGGCACCGCCAAGCCGGACGCCTCGGCTCGATCAGCGGTCCCGCATCACCTGCTCGATCTCGTGGATCCCGATGAGCCGTTCACCGTGGCGCAGTGGGTCGAGCGGGCTCGTGAGCTCATCCCGGAGATCGCCACGCGCGGCCGGGTGCCGATGCTCGTTGGTGGCACGGGCCTCTTCGCGAGCGCCCTCGTCGACGGCCATGACTACGCCGCCCAGGGCTGGTCGCCGGAGCTGCGGACGCGCCTCATGGGCTTGCTGGAGGCTGAGGGCCTCGAGCCGCTGGTCGCCAGGCTCGCACACCACGCTCCGGACGCCGCCGCGCGCATCGACGTGCGCAACCCGCGTCGCGTGATCCGCGCGCTCGAGCGGACCGAGGCGGGTGATGGGGGAGCGGTGCCGCGGTCGGAGCCGTACGGCGGACGCCTCGCGCTCATCGGCATCAGCTGGCCGCGCGAGGAGCTGTACCGGCGCATCGACGAGCGGGCGGCGTGGCTCTTCGCCAATGGCCTGCTCGACGAGGTGCGCGGCCTGCTCGACGCCGGCCATGGTCCGGAGCTGCGGCCGATGGGTGGCCACGGCTACCGGGAGGCGGCCGCTCACCTGGCGGGGGAGTCGAGCCTCGAGGAGGCAATCGCCGTCACCGCACGGCGCACTCGCCAGTACGCCAAGCGCCAGCTCACCTGGTTCCGGCGAGACGCCCGGATCATGTGGATACCCGCGGGGGCCGGCCCTGCGTTGGTCGGCGACGCACACCGGCTGATTCGCAGCGCGCTCAGCTGACCGAGGAGAGGCCCATCGACTGCCGCCAGTCGGCCACGCCGACCGGAACCGGCGCGGGCATCGGGGCGGCCGCCTCGATTGGCCCCGGCCTTCCCAGGTAATACCCCTGGCCGGCCTCGATGCCCAGGGCGCCGAGCTGCGCCAGCTGGCTCACGTGCTCGATGCCCTCGGCGATGACAAGGGCTCCCGTCCGCGCCGCGAGCTCCACGACCGACCCGATCACGGCGCTCGACTGACCCTCCGACTCGCTGCGCTGAACGAGGCTCAGGTCGACCTTCAGGACGTCAAATCGGATCTCGGCGAGGAGGCGCAGCCCGGCGTTTCCGGCTCCGATGTCGTCCGCTGCGAAGCGGATCCCGGCGCGACGGCACGCCTCGACCCGCGAGCGCGCGCGGTCGAGGTCATCCAGCTGCTGCCGCTCGGTCAGCTCGACGATGAGGCGCTCCGGCGGGAAGGCGTACCGTCGCAGGATGGCGAGCAGCGCGCCGCTGCTGAACTCGGAGGCCTCCATCGTCGCCGGCGACAGGTTGAGGCTCAGGAACTGGTCGGCCGGAAGGTCGCGCGCACCCGCCACGATCGTCTCGATGCATGCGAGGTCCAACGCTGTGAGCCGGCCGTTGGCCTCGGCGGCGGCAAACAGCGTTGCCGGATCGGCGTACGGCGCGGGCGGCACCGGCCGAATAAGGCCCTCGACACCGATCACGCGGCAGTCGTCCAGGGACACGATCGGCTGGTAGACGGGTCGCAGCTGGCCCCGAGCGATGACCTCCGCAATGGCGGCGGACGAGGTTCCGGAGTTGCCGTGCTCGACCATGGTGGCAGGGTTGAAGATCGCGACCTCAGTACGCCCGGCGCGCTTGGCGGCGTAGAGCGCCGCGTCCGCCTGTGCGTACAGCTGGGTTGGGCTCACCGCGTAGTCCGGGAGCGCGGAGACGCCACCGGAGAAGGAGAGCGGCTCGAGCCCCTCGACGCGCAGCGGGGGCTGCAGGGACAGGCCGAGCAGCCGCCGCGCCACGACGCCGGCGCCGTCGAGATCCGTATGGGGCAGGAGCACCGCGAACTCGTCCCCACCGACGCGGAAGGCTCGATCCGCGCGACGCAGCGTACCGTTCAGCAGCCGGCCGAAGCCGCGCAGCACCCGGTCACCGCCGGCGTGCCCACGACCGTCGTTGATGGCCTTGAACTCGTCCAGGTCGATGAGCAGGAGGGCGAGCGGCACCTCGTAGCGCAGGGCTGCAGCCACCTGGCGGTCGAGCTCCTCCTGGAAGGCCCGATGGTTTCCCAGGCCGGTCAGCGGATCGCGCAGCGCCTCGGCCAGTGCGGCTTCGTACCGCACCTGGAGGTCGGCCTGGGTCGCCACCAGGGGAGCGACCGTGTGCCTGAGTGCGAGGGTCGCGACGCCGATTGCGCCCGCGGAGGCGACGAGGATCGCGCCAACCTCGTCCAGCGCGAGGAGGCCGATCATCAGGCCCTCCAGGGCCGCGAACGCGAGCACGGCGAGGACGACGCCGGCGAGCAGGCGTCGTGTCAGGCCGCCGGTCGTGGCGGCCACGCGCGTGGCGTAGGGTGCACTGAATTCCACGCCCTCTCCCTGCGTGTGCCCCCGAGTTGAAGGTGTCCGTTGTTGTGTGACAGACCGCGATCCACATCGCAGTAGGAGATTCGTACCGACCGCCGCCCTCGCGGCGGCTCCGCGAGGGCGCGATACGGGCCAAGTACGCTCAATCCGCTACCATGAGATCGAACACATGTCCGAACGCGCACGCATGATCGACCTCACCACCCCGGTCGAGCGCGCCTTCCTCATCGGCCTCGATGATCCCCGGGATGGTCGATGGCCGGTGGAGCGCTCACTGGCGGAGCTTGCAGCCCTGGCCGAGACGGCCGGGGCGACCGTGGTTGGCAGCGCATCCCAGCGACGGCCGGAGGCGGACCCGGTGTGGTACTTCGGCAAGGGCCGCGCTGCCGAGCTCGTGGACGAGAAGGCCGTCAACGACTTCAACGTCCTCATCGTCGATGACGAGCTGACCCCGAACCAGCAGCGCAGCCTCGAGAAGCTGCTCGACTGCAAGGTCCTCGATCGCTCGGCGCTGATCATCGACATCTTCGCCCGCCACGCCAAGACGAAGGAGGGCCGGCTCCAGGTTGAGCTGGCGGCGCTCGAGTACCACCTCCCACGGCTGACGCGCCTGTGGACGCACCTGTCGCGCACCGGCGGCGGGATCGGCACCCGCGGTCCCGGCGAGAGCCAGCTCGAGACCGACCGCCGGCTCATCCGCGAGAAGATCAAGAAGGTCAAGGCCGACCTCGCTGATGTGACCCGCCACCGCGCCACGGCGGCGCGCCAGCGTGATCGCAACCAGGTGGCCACCGTCGCATTGGTGGGGTACACCAATGCCGGCAAGAGCACCATCCTCAACGCGCTCGCCGATGCCGATGTCTACGCCGCCGACATGCTGTTCGCTACTCTCGATCCGACCAGCCGCCAGGTTGGGCTGCCGACCGGCCAGCAGGTCGTGATGACCGACACTGTAGGCTTCATCAACAAGCTGCCGCACGATCTGGTCGACGCCTTCCGCGCGACTCTCGAGGAGGTCATGCGCGCCGACCTGCTGCTCGAGGTGGTCGACGCCGCCGATCCCGACTTCGTCGGTCAGCAGGAGGCCGTCCAGACCGTGCTCGACGAGCTCGGTGCAGGCGACAAGCCGCGCATCACCGTCTTCAACAAGATCGACCTGCTCGCCGCAGACGAGGACGGCGCCCCCGCCACCGAGCGGGCGCTGTTCGTCAGCGCCGTGACCGGAGCGGGGCTCGACGTGCTGCGTGAGCGCATCGGGGACACGCTGCGCGGCCGGATGGTCGCGGTCGACGCCGTCGTGCCGTACGAGCGGGGCGAGCTGGTGGCCCGGGCCCGGAGCTCCGGAGACGTCCAGGAACGCTACGAGGAGCGCGGCGTGCGCGTCAGCGGACACCTGCCTCAGTCGATCGCCGCCGAGCTGGCCGCCGCGGGACAGGCCAGGCGCCGACGCAGCGCCGCATCGCGCTGACCTCGCCCGTGCCGCAGCTGCCGCAGCTCCGCGAGGAGCTGCTGGCCATGACCGCCCGCGAGCTCGGTGCGGCCGATGCCTTCTACGCGCGCTGCGCCGCCGAACCAGCCCTGGATGCCGAGCTCGAGCGGCGCCTGGCCGGCCCGGTGACCCCCCTCATCGTCGCACTGGCGGCGTGGGAGGACGCGCCGCCGGAGGGGAGCACGCTGCTCGCCGTCAACGAGGCCAACGTGGCACGCTTTGCCGCGATCGTCGACGAGGTCGATGCCTGGCCAGGCCTGCGCACCGTCGGCGCGGACGGCACCGATGCCGCCTGGATGCTTGCGCAGCACGCGGACCGCACCAACGAGCTGCGCCGCGGCTGGCTGCCACGGTTGCGAGCTGCGGTCGAGAGCGGGGATGCCGACCCGCGTCACCTCGCCAGCCTGACCGACCGGATCGCGGCCGTCGCCGGGGAGCAGCAGGAGTTCGGCACGATCGTGCTGCTCGCCTCAGATGGTGAGATCGAGTATCCGTTACCCGCGCGCGACGCGGCCCGCCTCGATGCGCGCCGCGCCGATATCGGGCTTAATCCGGTCGCGGACGACGGTCCGTACCTGACCGACGGCGACCTGATCCCATACGGGCCGGATCGCGGCTCGGTGCCGGTGAACCAATGGCCGATGGTGGTGGAGGGCCACGTGTCCATCGAGGCGGTGCTCGAAGCCGACGTCCGGCCGATTCATCGCATCTGGGCCACGAGGCCGGGCGACCGTCGCCTCCCGCGCCTGCGCGCACTGGCACGGGAGCGCGGGGTGGTGATCGAGGCGGTCGAGGCAAGCGTCATCGACGAGCTGGCCAGCGGCCGCACACACGGTGGCGTGCTGGCGCTCGTCGGCCCGCGACGCGAACGCAGCGTGGGCGAGCTCATCGCCGAGGTGGGGGAGGGGTCGATGATCGTGATGCTCGACGGCATCGAGGACCCATTCAATTTCGGGCAGGCCGTGCGGGCGCTCTACGCGGCCGGCGTCGGCGGGCTCGTGGTGCGCCGCAGCTGGGAGACAGGCGTTGGAACGGTGACGCGGGCGTCAGCCGGCGCCAGCGAGCTTATGCCGAGCGCACGCACGCCTTCGGCCGAGGATGCGGCCGAAGCGAGTCGGCGTGCGGGCTATCGAGTCGTGTGTGCGGTGGCCTCTGATGACGCCACCGACCTGATCGATGCGGACCTGACCGGGTCAGTCTTCCTGCTCATCGGTGGCGAGCGGCGGGGCGTGACGCGTTCGTTCGTGGAGCAGGCGGACGCGCGGATCCGGATCGGCTACGGGCGGGATCGGGCGCCGGAGCTGGGAGCCGCCGCGTCGGCGGCGATCATCGGCTTCGAGGCGCTGCGGCAGCGGCGGGCGGCCGGCTAGAAGACGCGGCGGCCTGCGAGGCGGTCGGGCACGGGGCGCTTGAGGTTCGAGGTCGAAAGCCTTCGCCAGGCGCGCTCGCGGATGGCAAGCCCTGCAACCAGGTACAGCGCGCTCAGGGCCACGAGCAGGCCGTATCCGACGGCCATGGGGCCGATTTCGCCGCCGATGGCGCTGCCGCCGACCATCGCGACGGCGCCGAGCGCCAGCCCGGCCAGTGCTACTGAGAACAACCTGTGTCGCATGCCCCGCAGCGTATCCTCGCGCGCGCGGATGACGCATAGGACCATGGGGAACGAGGCCGTAGGACGTTCGGACCGACCTCTACTCAGTCGGCCGGCTCCACGTACTTCCGCAAATAGTTGTTATGTTACCTAACGCTGGCGACTCACCGCGCTCAGGCCGACCTGTCCCTCTCAGGCCAGATCGCTTGGCTGTGATTCGGTGAGCGTGGTGGGAGCGCCGTGGACGGCCGGGATCGAACCGAGCTTGCCGGCCTGGTAGTCCGTGAAGGCCTGCATCACCTCGTCACGCGTGTTCATGACGAACGGTCCGGCCCACGCAACGGGCTCACGGATCGGGCGTCCGCCCAGGATCAGGACGTCGAGGCTCGGGCTGCGGCTCTCCTGCGTGTGGGAAGCAGCCACCGTGATCGCGTTGCCAGGCCCGAAAACCGCGAGCTGCCCCATCTGGACCGGGATCCGTTCCGCGCCCACCGTTCCGGCGCCGGCCAGGACGTAGACGAGCGCGTTGTAGTCGGCGCGCCACGGGAGGCTGAGCTCGGCCCCGGGGCTGAGGGTGGCGTGCACCAGGGACATCGGCGTGTAGGTCGAGCCTGGGCCCGCATGGCCACCCACCTCGCCGGCGATGACGCGCACGAGGGCTCCCCCGTCGGCGGATGCCAGCAGGCCGACCTCGCGGGCGCGAATGTCCTGGTAGCGCGGCTGTGACCATTTCAATGCCTTGGGCAGGTTCACCCACAACTGGAACCCATGAAAAAGCCCGCCGCTCACGACGAGCGCCTCCGGCGGCTTCTCGATGTGTAGGATGCCTGCGCCGGCTGTCATCCACTGCGTGTCGCCGTTGGTGATCACTCCCCCGCCGCCGTTCGAATCGCTGTGCTCGAACGTGCCATCGATGATGTAGGTCACCGTCTCGAAGCCGCGGTGCGGATGCCACGG
>CAYYDA010000088.1:0-7149 GCA_964470495.1 uncultured Steroidobacteraceae bacterium
AACCAATCTGCTGCCACCGCTGCGTTCCCAGAAACTGCGGAAATCTATGTCGGCGAATCCCCGGGGGGGTGCACGAAGCCGTCCGGCTCGGTTATCACGAATACGGTTCATATTTGGCAGGAACCGCCCCCTGAGCCACGCATCGCATCGGTCGCCCTCGCCTTCGATCGTCTGAACGACCCGGCAACTCGGCAGCTGCCGGCTTTTGAGGCACGAGCCGGGCGCTGGGAGGAGCTGCGCTGGTCGCTGGAGCGGATCCGGCATCGGTTTGGGGACGGTCGCCTATGGCGGGCCGTCAATGATCGGCCGACTGCGGCGCTGCCCGAGCATCGGTCACGGTTGGTGGACATCGGTCAATGACGAGGTGCTACGCGGATCATCCGCTCGTCCAGGTCGACACCGATGCGGCCGGGGTGCCAACTCGCCTGCGCATGGACGGCACCGATCACGGCGAGCTCGGCATCTGCAACCGATGGCGCGTCGACGACGGCTGGTGGCGCGAGCCGGTGGCCCGTGCCTGCTACAAGGTCGTCACCCGCTCCGGGCTGCTGTGCACGATCTTCCTCGACGAGATCCGCGGCACCTGGCACCTGGAGCGGCTCTTCGACTGACAATCCTCGGAGTACCATCGCCACGCCATGATTCGCCGGATTCTCACTGCACCGATCCGCTTCCTCCAGTGGGTCTACGCGCCCACCGGTCGAACGCGTCCGGGTCACGGCGAGATCGAGTCGCACATGGCCGCATCCACCGTCGGACAGGACACCAGTCGCTGGGCGGAGATGGAGGAGCAGCGCCTCCGCCACCGCGACGAGGTGTTCCGCGGCAGGAGCGACAAGCCGTCCGATGACTCCTGAAGTGGCACCACTCGTGCGGGAGGACGCGTATGAATGACTTCGAACGGCGGCCGGGAGCCATCGACGACCCCGGCATGAAGGGTGGGATCGATCCCGACCTGGACTCGCTGCCACCCGGCGACCAGGCCGGCAACACCGGCGGTTCGGGCGAGCCGGAGGCAGCCGAGCTGGACCTGCCGGGCCCCGACGATCCGGTCGCCTGGAACTACGTGGAGGCCGAGACGCTCGTCGTCGGCCGCAACGGCGAGGAGCTGGGTCGCGTCGCGGCCATGCTCGGGACCGAGACCGAGGGCATCTTCCACGGCGTGGCGGTCACGCCGTACGCGGATGGCACCACGCGCGTCGTTCCCGCCGATGCCGTGACGCGCCTCACTCCATCGAGGATCGAGATCGCGTACGACGCCGATCAGCTGAGCGCCGCCGAGGAGCACCACCCGCTCGAAGTTGGCGACTGAGTACGATCGCGCGATGACCGGCGACGAGAGCGAGCTCCGGATCCGGCCGGGCACGATCGAAGACAACCACGCCTGCGCGGCGGTGCTCATCGCAGCCATCAACGACCTCGGACGCCGGAACGGCTCGTTCGAGGCCGGTTTCGCCCTGGATCCCGAGGTCCATTGGCCCCGATGGCGCCCGTTCTTCGACCACATCGCCCGGACCGCCGCCGAGTTCTGGGTCGCCGAGGATACAGACGGGACCTTGATCGGCTACGCCCGCTCGATCGATCGCGGCGGCCTGTTCGAGCTGACCGAGTTCTTTGTCCGGCCCGGTACCCAGTCGCAGGGCGTCGGCCGCGAGCTCCTGGGGCGCGTGTTCCCGCCCGGCCGGGGCGACCTGCGCCTCATCATCGCCACCACCGACATCCGCGCACTCTCGCGCTACATGCGGGCTGGCGTCGCCGCGCGCTTCCCGGTCCTGACATTCACCGGCCCGTCGCGCGAGGTCGCGCTCGTTGACGGCCTGGAGATCGAGCCGCTCGACATCGACCGCGACATCGAGGCCGTACACGCGGTTGACGATGCGGTCCTGGGTCATCGGCGCGAGGTCGATCACCGCTGGTTCTCGTCGCAGCGCGAGGGGCATCGCTACGTCCGCGACGGACGGGTGGTCGGGTACGGATACGTCGGCCTGCCGGGGCAGGCCGGCAACGGGCCGTTCGCCGTCCTCGATCCGGCCGATCTCCCCGCGGTCCTGTCGCACGTGGAGCGTCGCCGCCATGAGCTCGGGGTCGAGGAGACCGAATTCGAGGTCGCCCTCCACAACCGAGTGGCGGTCGAGCACCTCCTCGGCCGCGGCTATCGCATGGACACGTTCATGACCCTGCTCTTCTCGTCCGAGCCCTTCGGCCAGTTCGACCGCTACCTGTTCTGCAGCCCGGCTCTCATCCTGTGACGGACGGTCCGCATCGCGTCGACCGGCTCTGGCCCGAATCGGCGCTCGACCTCGAGCTCGACGCGGCCATGGCGGACTATCGCCCGCCCGCGTCGGCGGATGGCAGCCCGGTGGTGGCCATCAACATGGTGACCAGCATCGACGGGCGCGCGCAGCTCGACGGCAGCGCCGAGGGGCTCGGCAGCCGGGCCGATCGCCGCCTCATGCGCCTCTACCGCGCGGCCTTCGACGCGGTCGGCAGCGGCGTTGGCACCCTGCGCGCCTCCGGGGTCTGGCTGCGGGTCGGCGACGACCTTGCGGCGCGTCGCGCAGCCGCGCGCCGTCCGCCGAACCCGATCGGGGTGCTGATCGCGGGCTCCGAGCCGGTGCCGACCGACGCGCGGTGGTTCTCCGGCGACGAGCAGCGGATCCTCGTCATCGGCGCGAGCAATCCCCTGACGACAGCGCCCGCCGGAACGGAGCTGCTGCGGGCGCCCGACGAGCGGCCGGCGCCGGGATGGGTGCTCGAGCGGCTGGCCGAGCGGGGGATCGGGTCGCTCCTGCTCGAGGGTGGCCCGAGCCTGAATGCCGCCTTCCTGGCTGCAGGTCTGATCGACGAGGTGTGCTGGACCATCGGCGCCCACCTGCTGGGGACCGATGCCCTGCCGATGATCTCCCCGATCGAGGGCGGCTCGCCGTATGCGCACGAGCCTCGCCGCGGACGCCTGGTGAGCGTGCTGCGGCACGAGGACGAGCTCTTCCTGCGCTACCGCTTCGAGCGCGGGTAGCATCGGTCCATGACCCGGCTCGACCTCGGGCGCCTGGGCGTCTGGGGCCACCTCGACTCACTCACGGCCGCAGATGCGGTCGCCTACGCCCGTCGCGCCGAGGAGCTCGGATTCGGCACGCTGTGGGTGCCGGAGACGGTCGGGCGCGAGCCGATCGCATTCCTGGGCCTCCTGGCCGGCGGCACCGATGCCATCAACCTCGGCACCAGCATCGTCAACATCTGGGGCCGCGATGCGCAGGCGGCGCGGATGGCCGCCATGACGCTCTCCGAGGCCAGCGGCGGACGGTTCGTGCTCGGGCTCGGCGTCAGCCACCCTCACCTCGCCGGCAAGCTGCGCGGGCACGACTACGCTCGTCCGCTGACGCGCATGCGGGAGTACCTCGCTGCCTACCGCGCCGCGATCTACCGCGGACCGACGATCGATGGTGCGCCCGACCCGCCGGTGCTCCTGGCCGCGCTGCGCGAGCGGATGACCGATCTCGCCGCGACCGATGCCGACGGAGCACTGCCGTATCTGGTCACCTCGGAACGTGTGGCGTGGATGCGCACGCGTCTTGACGCTGCCGGTGGCGGCGCGCGCCCCCTGCTGGCCGTGACCCTGCCGGCGGTGATCGCCGACCCCGGCGACCGCGAGGCTGCTCGGGCATACCTGCGGCCCTACCTGCGGACCCCGACCTACCAGGCCTCATGGGAGCTCCAGGGTTTCGAGCCGGGGGACCTGGAGGCGCCCGGCAGCGACCGGCTCGTCGACGCGATGGTCGCGATCGGGACGGTTGACGTCGTTCGCGATCGTATCGCGGCCATGGTCGCGGCGGGTGCCGACCACGTGGCGATCATCCCCCTCGCGCCCGAGGGCGCCACCGAGCATCTGCCGACCCTCGAGGCGCTGGCCCGAGGATGAGCCGACCCGGATCGGCTGCCCGGCTGCTCGTCGCCGTCGCGCTCCTTGCCGCGTGCTCGTCGCCGACGACACCGGCCCGAACCGAGCCATCCACCTCGCCCGTCGTCCCGGCGGCAGCCGACGGCGCCGGCGCCGGGCCGGAGCTGCTGGTCGGCTACCCACCGACGCGCCCGGATCAGCCACCGATGTCGGCTCGCATCTCGACTGCGCTCGTTGCCGACCATTGTGTCGACCGCGATCTGCTGGCCCCGCCGGTCGCCGATCCGGTGCTGGCCATCCTGGACCGCAGCTACGCCCTGTTGGCCGACGACGTTCCGACGGACCTCGTGCAGTCGTCCACGGCCGGGCTCGAGGGTGCGTCGGGCACCAAGCTCGTCCGCGAGATCGTGGTCGACGACCTGGGCGACATGCGCGTGGCCTGGCAGGCGGCAGGGCTGACGATCGTCGTGGAGTCCGCCTATCGCACGTACGAGGAGCAGGCGGCGACCTTCGACGGCTGGGCCGCGCGCATCGGTCAGGCCGCCGCAATGGTACGCACTGCTCGTCCCGGGCACTCCGAGCATCAGCTCGGGACGGCCATCGACGTGACTTCGCCGGGGTGGAGCGGCCGCTTTGGCGACTGGGCGATCGAGGCGGCGGAGGGCGCGTGGATGGCGGAGCACGCGTGGGAGTACGGGTTCGTGATGAGCTATCCGACGGATGGCCAGGAGGTGACCTGCTACGGCTACGAGCCGTGGCACTACCGATGGATCGGGCGCGATGTTGCGGCCGAGCAGCGGCGCAGCGGGCTGCACCTTCGCCGGTTCCTCGAGCGATACGTGGGCGCATGACCGCCGCCCCCGCCATCGACGAGGCCCGGCTTCCGGCGCTGCGGCGCCGGATGATCTGGACGCTGTTCGCGGTGTCGGCCCTCGGCTCGACGGGCTACATCGCGGCAGTGGTCGCGGGCACCCTCGTCGCTGCCGAGCTGGCCGGCACCGCCTCCGCGGGCGGCCTTCCGACCACGACGACCACGCTCGGCACGGCGGCCGCGGCCAGCGTCCTCTCCCTCATCATGCTGCGGTACGGCCGGCGCCGGGGAATCCTGGCCGGCATCGGAGGCGGCGTGCTCGGGGGCGCCGTCGCGCTCGCGGGAATCCTCACCAGCTCGATCCCGCTGTTCCTGGTGGGCTGTGCGCTGACCGGCTTTGCGAACGGTGCCAGCCAGCTGGGGCGCTACGTCGCTGCCGACCTTGCCGTTCCGGAGCGCCGGGCGGCGACGATCGGCACGGTCGTATGGGGCGCTGCCATCGGCGCGGTCGCGGGCCCGAACCTGGTCGCGCCGGCCGGCATCGTCGCCGGCTGGCTCGGGTTGCCGGCGCTGGCGGGCGCCTACCTGATGACGGTCACCTTCATTGGCCTGGCGTTCCTGATCGCGTTCGTCTTCCTCCGGCCCGAGCCTTCCCGTCTCGCCGACCCATCGGCCATGCGCATCCATCCGGAAGGCACCGCCAACGCGTCGGTCGCGGCGATCCTGCGTCATCCATCGGCCCTCGTCGCGCTCGTGACGCTGGTGGCCGGGCAGGCAGTGATGGTCCTGATCATGACGATGACACCGCTCCACCTCACCGATCACGGCCACGGCCTCGAGACGGTCGGCTTCGTCCTGTCGGCTCACACGTTCGGCATGTTCGCCCTCTCGCCGATCTCGGGCCGGCTCACCGATCGGTTCGGAAGCCCGCGCGTCATCGCCGCAGGCCTGTCGACGCTCGGGTTAGCCGCACTCCTCGCAGCGCTCGCACCGCCCGACGGCGGCCTGATCCTCACAGCCGCGCTGTTCCTGCTCGGGTACGGATGGAACCTCGGATTCGTTGCCGGCTCGGCGATGCTGACCGCCGGCCTCGTCCTCGGCGAGCGCACCCGGATCCAGGGAGTCGCCGACGGGCTGATCTGGAGCACGGCCGCACTCGCCAGCCTGTCCTCGGGCGTGGTCGTGGACGGAGCGTCGTACACCGTGCTTGGCCTGCTGGGCATCGCGCTTCTCGTCGCCCCGGCCACGCTGCTGGTGGCACGGGGTGGCCTGACCGGCAGGACCGCCTGAGATCGGCTGGCCTGCAGGATCAGGAGTCCCTCGGCATACTGGCGCGCATGCCGTCGACCAGATCCATTCGACTCCGCGCCGTAGTGGCGCTCCTGGCGCTCGTGGCGGTGCTCGCCGCGTGCGACACCGCAGCCACCCCGTCGGCCAGCGCAACCGCATCGACCGGGTCGGCCCCGTGCGGCCCCGACGAGATTGAAGCCAGTGGCATTAGCGGCAGCATCGTGGACTCAGACGGCAACCCGCTCGGGGATATCTTCGTGCAGATCGAGACGGATGGTGGGTTCCGCGGCACGACGCGCACCGAAGGCGACGGCATCTTCACTGCGCCGGGCGTTACCGGCGACTTCGTGATCTCTACCGTGGACATCGCCTATGCGCCGGTGACCCAGCGCGTCACGGTCCCGTGCGGTGAGACCGTCGATGTTGAGCTGGTCCTGATGCCTGTCGACGGATAGCGTTCAGCGCCGCCCCTGATGATCCGCACCGAGCGCCTGCTGCTTTGGCGCTGGCGGGACGAGGACCGAACTCCGTTCGCCGAGCTGAACCCGGTCCCGCGGTGGTCGAGCACCTGATAGAACAGATGTTCTATCATCGTCCGTCCGATGGACGGCGCCGACGACTACTGCGAGCTTCACGCCCATAGCAACTTCAGCTTCCTCGATGGTGCTGCACATCCCGAGGAGCTGATCGCGCGAGCGGCCCAGCTCGGGCTGCCGTCGCTGGCCATCACCGACCACGCCGGACTCTATGCCGCCGTCCGCACCTGGAAGGCGGCGCAGGAGACGGAGACCGAAGCGGCCCGCGACGCGGGCCTGAGCCCTGTCCGCCCGATCATCGGCCTCGAGGTCGCCATCCCGCGCAGCGACGAGGAGCTTCGCCTCGCGCGACGCGGCCGCAAGCTGAACGACCCGCTCCGCGGTGAGCGCGCCAGCCGTGGCTGGCCGGGCGAGCATCACGCCGGGCCGATGCCGGGCGACCACCTCATCCTCCTCGCCCGGGACGTCGACGGTTACACCGCCCTGTCCCGCCTCGTCAGCCGTGGCCACCTCGCGGGGGAGAAGCAGTACCCCGTCTTCGAGCGCGGGATCGTGGAGGCGGCGCTCGACGAGGCGCGCGGCCACCTCTTCGCCCTCTCCGGCTGCCGCAACGG
>CAYYDA010000089.1:0-7056 GCA_964470495.1 uncultured Steroidobacteraceae bacterium
CGGGGCGTTTGTCGTCCCCGCTGGTCAGCGCTGGCGCGGGTCGAGCGCGTCGCGCAGGCCGTCTCCCAGGAACGAGGCGCTCATGACGATCGCCACCAGCACGAGCCCTGGCCAGGCGACGAGCGCGGGGTTGCGCAGGAAGTAGGTGCGCGCCTCGGTCAGCATGTTCCCCAGGCTCGCCTCCGGCTGGCTGATCCCGAAACCCAGGAAGCTGAGTGCGGCCTCGATCACGACCGAGTCGGCGACGCCGAGCGTGGCGGCCACGATGATCGGTGCCAGGGCAGGCGGGAGCATGTGGCGGACGATGATCCGCAGCGGGCTGGCGCCCAGCGCTCGGGCCGCGGCCACGTAGTCGACTTCGCGAAGGCGCAGGAACTCGGCACGCACCAGACGGGCCGCGAGCGTCCACGACGTGATGCCGATGGCGATGATGATGACCAGCACGCTGCCACGGCCCCAGAAGCTGACGAGTGCCAGGATGATGAAGAGGGCCGGCAGGCTCAGCACGATGTCGACGAACCGCATCAGGAGGTTGTCGACCCAGCCGCCGACGTAGCCGGCGATCGCGCCGACCGTGATCCCCATGACGACGATGATGAGGACGGCCGCGCTGCCGATCGACAGGCTCGTGCCGGTGGCCTTGGCCAGGCGCGCCAGCACGTTCTGGCCGATGTCGCTGTAGCCGAGCGGCGCGAAGCGAATGACACCAGCGTCGTCGGTGCCGATCTCCGGCGGCGCGTTCACCTTCGACAGGACCGCCGCACGCCACGCGTCGCCGGTGAGGGCCGGGATGACGAGCGCGCATGGTATCCGCCGCGGGAGTATGCCGGTGAGCGTCGGAACGGACATTGCCACCTACCAATCACAGGCGGCTTAGGCGCACTCGCGGGCCGATGAGGCCTTGTGGCGTGCTCAGTCCCACGCTCAACGCGCGTCCATGAGCGCTATCCGGCCCGCCCTGAGGCTGCCTAAGCCGATCGTGATTGGTATCTGGCACAGCAGCAAACCTCAAGGGCCCCGGCCGTTGATTCGCGCGGGCACTGCGCGCGTACACTTACCCCATGTTCGGATTCGGCAAACCCAAATCGTTACCCGCTGAGGCCGATGCGCTCCCCGGCCGCGCGCAGGCGCTCCCCACCGCGGAGCGGCATCTGATCAACGGCGCCGCCCTGAAGCCGCCGTATCCGGCCGGCAGCGACATCGCAGAGTTCGCCCTCGGCTGCTTCTGGGGGGAGGAAAAGCTCTTCTGGGAGCAGCCCGGGGTCATCGCGACCGCGGTGGGCTACCAGGGCGGCTTCACCCCGAATCCCACCTACGAGGAGGTCTGCAGCGGCAAGACCGGGCACGCCGAGGCCGTCCGCGTCGTCTTCGACCCCTCGCGCATTACCTACGAGAAACTGCTCAAGCTGTTCTGGGAGGCCCACGACCCGACCCAGGGCATGCGCCAGGGCAACGACGTCGGCACGCAGTACCGATCGGCGATCTTCACGCATTCCGACTCGCAGGCCGCGGCCGCGCAGACCTCCCGCGAGATGTACCAGGCCGAGCTGTCGAAGGCGGGCTATGGGGAGATCCAGACCGAGATTCGCCCGGCGCCGGAGTTCTACTTCGCCGAGGACTACCACCAGCAGTACCTCGTCCGGGTGCCGAACGGCTACTGCCCGGTGCACGCAACCGGCGTGAAGCTCGAGGGATCCATCGTGACGATGGAGCAGGTCTAGGGCGCACTTGCCGAGCGCGAGCACCGTCGGAGGGCGAGTCGAGGTCATCGCCGGGCCAATGTTCGCCGGCAAGACCGAGGAGCTCCTGCGCCGAGCGCGACGCGCGTCGATCGCGGGACGGCGGGTGGTCGTCATCAGCCACGCGCTCGATACCCGGGCAGGCGGCGACCGCGTTTCGTCGCACGCGGGCCTCGACGCGCCGTCACGGAAGGTGGCGTCCGCAGCGGAGATCGACGGCGCGATCGGTGACGACGCCCCGGACCTGGTGGCGATTGACGAGGCCCAGTTCTTCGGCCCGGAGCTCGTTCCGGTGGTGGGTGACCTCGCTGCCCGAGGGATCGTCGTCGTGGTTGCGGGCCTGGACGTGACGTTCGCGGGCCAGCCATTCGAGCCGCTGCCCTCGCTCATGGCGCTGGCCGAGCGGGTCGACAAGCTGACCTCGATCTGCATCGTGTGCGGCGCAGATGCGATCTACCACGCGCGGGTGGCATCGACGCCGTCGACCGATCCCAGGCTCGTGACGGAGAATGTCGGCGGCCTCGAGACCTACCAGGCGCGCTGCCGCCGCCACTTCGATCGCTGAGACAGCCAGGCTGAAGCTGGAGCAGGAGATGGAACCGATGCAGGTTGTCGTTACCGGCGGGAGCGGCAAGCTCGGCCGCGCCGTCATCGATGAGCTGCTGCTGCACGGCCATGAGGTCTCGAACGTCGACGCTGCGCCCCCTCGCGATGGCCGCAGCCCGTTCACGCGCATCGACCTGACCGACTTCGGGCAGGTGGTCGAGGCCTTCTCGCGCATCGACAGCCGATACGACCACGTCGACGCGGTCGTTCATCTCGCCGCCATCCCTGGTCCCGGCAATGCGGCGAACGCCGCCACGTTCGCGAACAACGTGGTCGGTACGTACAACGTCTTCTCCGCCGCGCGGGCAGCGGCGATCCGCAACGTGGTGTGGGCCTCGAGCGAGACTGTGCTGGGCCTTCCCTTCGACGAGCCGCCGCCATACCTGCCGGTCGACGAGGAGGTCCCGTCGCGTCCAGAAACCACCTACTCGCTCGGGAAGGTGCTGGACGAGGAGATGGCTCGCCAGTTCTGCCGCTGGGACCCGGAGCTGAAGATGATCGGCCTCCGCTTCTCCAACGTGATGGAGCCGGACGACTATGCTCAGTTTCCGGCATGGAACGATGACCCGTCGATCCGGAAGTGGAACCTGTGGAGCTACATCGACGCTCGCGACGGGGCGCAGGCCGTCCGCCGTGCGCTCGAACACGATGCGACCGGGATGGACATCTTCATCGTCGCGAACGCGGACACCGTCATGTCCCGGCCGAACGAGGAGCTCGTACGCGCGACCTTCCCCGACGTGTCGGTCCGCCGCCCCCTCGGCGAGCACGACACGATGCTCTCGATCGACAAGGCTCGGCGCGTCCTCGGGTACGAGCCGGCGCACTCCTGGCGCGCCACCTGACAACGGGACGCCCGGCGCCCCTTGGGGTGCGCTCTGAGCCGCTTGCGGGAGCCGATGATCAGCGCGGTGAGCTGCGCGTCACCGCAAGAATCCACATCACCGTGAGCAATGCGAGAAACAGCAGCGCAAAGCCGAGCAGCGTGCGCCCAACGTCGAGCTCCATGCCAGCCACCTCCGGGCAGGGTCAAACCCCCCACTGCCTGCCGAAGGGCACCGACGGCGCAGCCAGCATACGACGCCGATGCAAGAGGCTAGGAGATCAGCTCGGCAGCTCGGCCCTCGAGTCGTGCGGCACGCGATCCGGCGCGAGCCGCGATCCGATCGGCGACGTACGCGGCATCCCGACCGGCACCGACGACCAGCATCGAGGTGAAGCCGAACTGGAACGGGATGCCGAGGAAGTAGAGCCCGGGCGACGTGGGAACGACCCCCCGGTTCTCGATCGGCCAGCCATCCTCGCCAATGGTTGCCGGCTCGACCCACCGGAAGTCGGGGCGGAAGCCGGTGCACCACACCACGGTGGCGACGTCGAGGACCTGGCCATCGGCCAGCATCGGCTTGCCGTTCTGCACGCCAACGGTCCGTGCGCCGTGCATCTCGACGCCGGCCTGGAGCAGCTCCTGTCGCCGGATCCGCAACAACGGGGCGCCGCCCTTGCGGATCTCGGGTGCCATCTTGCGGCCGATCGGGGTGCGGAGGGTGAGGACGTTCCAGGCGACGAACTTCATGATCGGCCACGCGATCCGGCCGCGCCGGCTGTCGACCGAGAACGGGAGCTGCCCGTGCAACTTGCCCGAGAGGAAAGTGCGGTGCCCGCTCCGCGCCGACTCGTGGGCGACATCGGCACCCGAATGGCTCACGCCGACCACGAGCACCCGGCCATCGGCGAGCTGCGCGGGCGTCCGGTATTGGCTGGAGTGGAGCTGCCGGATCCCCGGATCCAGCTCGGACGCGAATTCCGGCACGTGCGGGTGCTGAAATGCACCGGTGGCCACGACCACCTGGGAAGCCTCGAGCCTCCCGTCGGTGGTCTCGATGGCGTATCCGCCGCCATCGGTCGCGCGAACGCCGCGGACGCCCACGCCGGTGCGTATCGGTAGCTCCTCGTGCGCAGCGTAGGTTTCGAGATAGTCGGCCATCTCGTTCCCGCTCGGGTAGTGGCTGCGCGGACCCGGAAACGGCAGCCCGGGAAGACTGTCGTACCTGGCGGGGCTGTAGAGCCGCAGCGAGTCCCAGCGGCTGCGCCAGTTGTCGCCGATTCGCGGGTTGGCCTCGAGGATCACGAAGTCGATGCCGCGTTTGGCCAGGTGGTGGCCCGCCGCCATGCCGGCCTGTCCGGCGCCGATGATGACGGTCTCGTGGCGCTTGGGTCGCGTGCCGTTCATGTGATCTGCCTCACGAGCAAGGTGGTGATTCGAGGGCCATGCTGAGCGGCCCTCGGCATTGGCGGAAGTTCGAATCGCGAACTGTTCCCTCTTGGAGCCCGATGCGAAAATTCCCTCATGGGGTCGAGCGCGAACACCGACTACTGCGCCTTCACGAAGGCGGTCGAGCACCTCGGGGACCGATGGAGCCTGCTCATCGTTCGTGAGCTGTTCATGTTCGGTCCGCAGGGCTTCAGCACCCTGGCGACCGGCCTGCCGGGCAACATCAGCCGATCGGTGCTGGCCGACAAGCTTCGGAAGCTGGAGCAGCTCGGCCTGGTCGTCCGTGACCCATCGGTTGCGTCGCGCGTTGCCCCGTACCGATTGGCCCCGGCCGGCGAACAGCTGGTGCCCACCCTGAAGTCGCTGTGGGACTGGGCGGAGCACTGGGTGCCCCAGGACCCGGCCATGGCCCAGCGCGACCCGAGCGTGATCATGTGGTGGCTCACCAACCGCGTGGACCGCGCGGCCGTCCCCGAGCGCCAGGTGGCGATCCAGCTGGCCTTCCGCGGCGTGGACGCATCACAGTGCTGGCTGCTCGTCGCGCGCGAGGCAGAGCCGACCCTGTGCCTGGAGGATCCCCTGCTGGCGGAAGATCGCTACGTGTACGTCGAGGCCGATGCGGCCGCCATCTTCCCGATCGCCCGCGGCACGCGGAGCTGGTCGGACGGGCTGGCCGATGGATCGGTCGAGGTGTACGGCGACCCGGAGCTCGTCGCGGCGCTGCCAACCTGGTTCGTCGGAACGGATCAGCCGATGCGCGCGGGCGGCCTCGCGGCGCCTGCCGTCGCCTGACCGCCCGCCGGATCAGGGCGCCGCGTCGCCGACCTCAGCAACCAGAGCGCCGAACGACGAGCCGTCGAGCGCGCTGAGGAAGTCGTCGTCGCCCGGCAGCACCTCGGCGACGCCATCGCGGTTCACGATCACCCCGCGCATCACGACGAGGCGGTAGAAGTCGGCCTCCGCGGCGCCCTTGTTGCGCACGAAGAAGAGGCTCTCCTCCTTCGGGAGGGAGGAGCCAAGCGCGGCGAGCATTTCAGGGCCGCCGTACAGCGGGACCTCCAGCGTGAGCTGCGTGGCATGCCGCGGCGGCAGGACGCCGGCCACCGCCTCCTCCACCGCGATCGTGACCGCCGCGTAGTGGAGCGCACTGCCCGAGGCTCCACCGAAGACCCTGCCAGGCCCGACGTCGACGATCCGACCCCTGACCACCGCGTCCGAGCCACCGGCCATCTCCGCCAGCGAGCTGTACTGCTCGAGCTCGGTGGCCTCCACCATCGTGTCGGCCCATGCGGACAAGCGCGGGGTCGCGCCATCCGGCGCTTGGTCCATCGGCAGCTGGCGGAGGGAGGGCGGGTGCACCGAGTACCGGTAGGCATTGATGTGGTCGTGGTCGACCTGGTGCAGGTTCGGCGGCCCGTCGGGTGTATCGGAGTTCATGCAGGTGGCAGCCGGAGGCCCGACGCTCTCCGGCGGGTTGCCCCAATGCCGGAGGCCCAGCGTATGGCCGAGCTCGTGGCATGCCACGTGGTCCCGACTGCCGTCATCGGCGAAGAAGATCGTCATGCTGGGGTTCAGGTTGAAGTGCAGCTCCTGCCCCTGGCACCACCGATGGCGCTGGCGGTTGACGCCCTGCGGCGAGTCCAGCGGGCAGTTCACCCAGCCCGCGGCGCCGTTGTTGCCGTAGTCCTGGCTGAAGGCGATGACGTCGGTCTCCGGCGTGACGACGTCCTGGAGGATCATCTCGAGGTTGGTCGGCTCGTAGTCCTCGATCATCGTGTCGCGCAACGACTCCGCCAGGCCGATTGTCAGCGTCGCGTCGAACGCGACGAAGTGGCGGTTGTCGTTCCCGACGCTGCTGCACCGAGGTGGAGAGATGTTCGGGCGCCTGCAGTTCGAGAAGGAGCCGATGGGCCGGCCGGCGTGGTCCGCGGAAACCGGCCCGGCGACCTGGGTCAGAACGACGAGGATCGCCATCCCCACCAGGAGGGCACGGCGGATTAGGGATGGGAAGCCGGTCACGTGGCCATCGTCCGCGGCGTCCTCGTCGGTGTCAACAGTAGAACACCTGTTCTATACTCGACCGATGCGCGCGACATACCGGGAGGAGCCCTGCCGCACGGCGATCAACCGCGTGACCGGCTTGGGTTTCCGCTGGAGCCTGAATCCATACATGGGATGCGCGCATCGTTGTGCCTTCTGTTACGTGCGAGGTTTCGAGCGACGCGCCGAGCGGCCCTCCGATGATCGATACGGCATGAACGTAAGGGTCAAGGTCAACGTGGTCGAGGTGCTCCGTGCGGAGCTCGCGCGGCGCGGCTGGCGGCGCGAGATGGTGGCCGTCGGCGCGGCAACCGACCCGTATCAGCCGGCCGAGGGCCGTTACCGCGCCTCGGTGTCGAACCAGTGAAGGAACAGGATTCCTGGGCCGCGGCCGCCGCC
>CAYYDA010000090.1:0-6779 GCA_964470495.1 uncultured Steroidobacteraceae bacterium
GCGGATGCCACGGGGTGCCCTTTGGCTCCCCGGGCGCGTACTCCACCTCCCCCATCTGGTCGAGATGGATGAACGGGTCGAGGTCCGCGAGGTCGACGCCGTGGAATGCGCGGCGCACCGGGAACCCGTCGCCCTCGAAGCCACGCGGCGCGGTTGTTACGCTGAGGACCGCGCGTGCGCGGGCTTGCAATGGATCGGGGGCCGGAATGCGAGCGAGTGTGGTGATGTCGTCGACCGTGATGGCAGGCATGAACACATGATAGCACCGATGGTTGCCGATGCAACTACCTGTCAGCCGTCCCCCAATAGAAGGGCGCCTCGGCGCTGACCGATGCGTGCCAGCCAAGCTCGGCGAGCCGCGCGGCGAGGTCGCTGGGGCGCCACAGCACCTTGACGGCGCGGTGGGCGTCACCGTCGGCAAGGGTTCGCCACACGATTCCGGCGCCCTCGTCGATCCAGTCCTCGTCCCAGAGCCCGTGCGCCGCCTCGTCGACGAAGAAGGCGCGACCGCCCGGCGCCAGGAGGCCCGCGACGCCCGCCCAGAAGGATTCGAAGCGGCTCCGCGGGACGTGGGATAGGAAGAACCCGAAGAAGACGACGTCGTGGTCGCGCGTCGGCTCCATCGCGAAGGCATCGGCGACGAGGTAGCGCACTCCTCGCTCCCCCACCTTGGCCGCATTGAGCTCGAGCATCTCGGGCGCTGCGTCGGTGGCGATCAGCTCATCGGCGTAGTCGGCCAGGAGGCCGGTGCACTGGCCGGTGCCGGCGGCGAGCTCCAGGACCCGGCCACGTGGCTCGAAGGCGCGCAGGGCGTCGCGAACACGATCGGCTGCGTCGGCGAACGGATCGCCCTCCGGCGTGGAGGTGGCGTCGTACTCGGCCGCCCGTGCCCGGTAATAGCGGATCTGCTCGTCGAGCAGCTCGCGGTCGTCGCCGGACACTCAGCGCCGGTCGCCCGGCACCCCGAGCGTCACGGCGGCCGCAACGGTGGCGGTGGCCAGCGCCAGCGCCTGGCCCGAGGAGAGCGCGGCATCGCCACCAAAGAGCTGGGTCGCGGCGCTCGGGATGGCGGCCAGGATCAGGGGCACCAGCGTCCAGCCCAGCACGAGCACCGTGGGCGCGGTGGCGCCTGGCAGGCGCAGCATGCGGGTCGCGACGGCCGTCAGGACGCCCAGGAACGCCGACAGAAGGAGGATGAGGATCACGGCCGGCTGGTCGACCGCACCGGACGCCTCGACCAGGCGGACGACGCCCTCGTAGGCGATCGCGACCGCAACGGCCAGCAGCGCGCCAAGGAGGGCCGATCGGGCGCCGATCATGCGAGCCGCTCCGCCAGGCCGCGCGCGATGCGGTACGACTTGCCCGCTCCCATGACGAGCACCGCGTCCCCTGTGCCGAGATGGTCCGCCACGTACTCGGTGGTCGCGTCGACGTCGCCGGTGGCGATGGCAGGCACGGCCGAGGTTCGCTCGATCGCATCGGCCAATGCTTCCGCGCTGGTGGACGCCATGGCCTCCGGCGTATCGCGCGACGCGAAGATGTCGGCGATGACCACCTCGTCCGCATCGGTGAAGGCAGTCGCGAAGTCGTCGAGAAGGAGCGCGGTGCGCGAGTACATGTGCGGCTCGAAGACGGCCCACAGGCGCCGCTCGGGGCCGACCAGCTGGCGTGCGGCGCCGAGCGCGGCTCGGACCTCGGTCGGGTGGTGGCCGTAATCGTCGTAGATCGTCACCGCCGCAGTATCGGCGATCAGCTCCATGCGCCGCCCGGCTCCGGCGAACGTGCGAAGTCCATCGGCCAGGAGATCCAGATCGGCGCCAAGGGCGCGAGCCATGGTCAGCGCCGCTGTCGCGTTGAGAACGTTGTGCTCGCCGGCAAGCTTCATCTCCCAGGCGCGGTCAAAGAGGCGGAAGCGCGTCCCGCTCCGGTCGCGCCCCACGTCGGTGGCGGCGACGTCGCCGCTGGGCCCGTAGCGCAGGATCTGGCCGTCCCATTCGTGCAGACGGCCGACCAGCTCGGTCGCGCCGGGATCGTTTGCCGCAAGCAGCAGCCGGCCGTTGAGCGCGGGATGTGTGCCCATGCCGCGCACGAAATGCTCGAAGGAGTCCATCACTGCGGCCGCATCGGGGAAGAAGTCGGGATGGTCCATCTCGATGTTCGTGACGATCGCGCCGGCCGGATGGTAGTTGAGGAAATTGTCGCCGAACTCGTCCGCCTCGACCAGGAACGGCGCTCCCCCACCGGGCCGGGCCGATGCTCCCCACTCGCCGATGAAGGCGCCGACCTCCACAGTTGGATCCAGGCCGGCGGCGGCAAGGAGATGGCCGAGGAGCGCGGTGGTCGTCGACTTGCCGTGCGTGCCGGTCACGCCCAGGCCGATGCGCCCGGGCGCAGCCTGGAGCTCGCCGAGCAGGGCCTGCCAGGTGACGACCGGGATGCCGCCGGCGTCGGCCGCGTCGAGCTCCGCGTGGCCGGGGACGGCGCGCACCGCCGGGGAGATAGCGACGCGATCGACCCCATCGAGATGCGTGGGATCGTGGCCGACGGCGTAGCGAATGCCGGCCGCATCGAGGGGCGGCGTGTAAGGCGATGGTGCGTCGGCGTCGCAGCCGTCGACGGAGGCCCCGGCGTGGTGAAGCAGCAGCGCGGTGCCGGCCGCCCCCGAACCGGCGATGCCGATGACGTGGATCCGCTCGCCGCGCTCGACCACGCCTAGCCCTCGCTCGCCAGGCGCGTCGCGAGGTCGAGCGCGGCCAGGACCGATGCGCGCTTGTTCCCGTCGCGGTCGTGCGGCCAGGTGTGCCGCTCGACCACGGCGCTGCCGTCACGGACCGCCGCTGCGACATACGTGAGTCCGACTGGCTTCTCCTCGGAGCCTCCGTCCGGTCCTGCGATCCCGGTCACCGCCAGGACCAGCCGTGCCACGGGGAATCGGGCGAGCGCACCGGTCGTCATCGCCGCCGCGACCTCGGCCGAGACGGCGCCGACGAGCTCGATGAGGTCGCCCGGCACGTCGAGCAGATCCTCCTTCGCGGCGTTCGAGTAGCTGACGATGCCGCCGAGGTAGTCGTCGCTCGAGCCTGGCACCTGCGTGATCACATGGCCGACCAGCCCCCCGGTGCACGACTCGGCGCTCGCCATCTGCCAGCCGCGCTTCACGAGCTGGCGACCGAGCCTTCGCGCGGCCGCGTCGAGCTCGGCGTCGTTCGGTGCGCGACCGGCCGTCATCGGTTCAGCGGTAGTTGATGAATTGAAGCGCGACCGGGTATTCGAGCGCCTTGAGGTCGGCGATGACCGCCTGGAGCTCGTCGCGCGACTTGGCAGAGACGCGCACTGCGTCCCCCTGGATGGTGGGCTTCGTCTTGGGGAAGCCCTCGCGGATGCGCTTCGAGAGCTCCTTGGCCTGCTCGCTCGTGAGGCCGCGCTTGAGCGCGATCTGCTGGCGCACGGTGCCGCCCCCGGCGGGCTCGATCTTGCCCCACTCGAAGATCTTCAGCGATAGGCCGCGCCGGACTGCCTTGGACTCGAACAGGTCCTTGGCCGCTCCTGCGCGATAGTCGTCGTCGGCCGTGAGGGTGAGCGCGTCCTTGCCCAGTTCGAAGGCGACCTTGCTGCCCTTGAAGTCATACCGCGTCGCGATCTCGCGGCGCGCCTGGTCGAGCGCGTTCACCAGCTCCTGCTGGTCGAAGTCGCTCACCACGTCGAACGATGAATCTCCTGCCATGGCTCCCCTATCTCCTCTCAGCCGCCGGACCGCGTGATGCGCCACTCGACGACCGCACCATCGCTTCCCATGGGGCCGATGCTGATGCCGTTGATCGTCAACCGGATCGCACCGGCGTTGCCGGCCCGGATGCGCAGGTCGCGCGTGGCCGCCAGCGCGACGCTCTCGCCGCCGTCGGCGATGTTGCCGGACACGTCCTCGACCGGCGCCCCGTCCTGGTCGATCTCAAGGTAGGACTGCCCGCCCTCCAGGCGCAGGGTACCGCTCAGCCCGGCCGCGGGCTGGACCGTCACTCGTCGGGTGGCCGGTTCGCCGGCCGTCGGCGTCACCGTCAGGTCCCAGGTGCCGGGCGGCAGGTCCAGGCTGCCGGTGAATGCGCCGGCGGCATCGATTCCCTCGGTGGCCGGTGCCGGGGCCGCCGGGGCGGCGGGCGTGATGGCAACGGCAGTGCCGCCCTCGTCGGTCACGGTGAAGCTCGGGGCCGCGGCGGTCACGAGCACGGCAGCCAGCTGGAGGCTCGACCCGGGCGCGCCCGTTCCGGCAACCGGGACGGGGCCGGTCAGCGTGGCGTCGGCCGCCGGCTGGGCCAGCGTGAGCGGGACGGTGACCGGTGTCGGGCTGGCCGCGACATCGGATCCGACCAGCACCGTCCGCACGACCTCCTCGGAATCGCGGTTGGTGACTGGATCGCGCGCGACGAGGTGGACCTCGTTCGAGCCGGGCAGCAGGTGAACCGTGACCTCGAAGTTGCCGCGGGCATCGGCCGTTACGCTGGGGTTCTCGGTCAGGCCGCTCACGGTGACTGTGGCGTCGGGCGCGGTGATGCCGCGCAGGGTGATCGTCTCGCCGACGTGGTTCGCCACGTCGCCCGGCGGCTCGATGACGCGCAGCTCCGGCGTCCGCGCGAAGGTGATGAGCTGATAGCCGAGGGCGACGACCAGGGCTCCGACGATGAGGGTGAGGATGATCCCCACCACCAGACCCGGGCTCACGACGAACGTGCGAGGGCGGCGCACGGCGATCGGGCGGGGCGGAGCCACGGCCACGCGGCGATCCGCGCCGCCGCCCGTCGCCTCCAGCCGATATAGGTCGATCAGGTACTCGGGATCGAGGCCGAGGTACGAGCCGTAGTTGCGCAGAAATCCCTTGGTGTAGACGGCGCCCGGCAGCTCGCGGTACTCGCCACGCTCGAGCGCCGAGAGGTACCGCTCCCGGATCTTCGTGTCGCGCTCGACCCGCGTCAGGTCCACGCCCTTTGCCTCGCGGGCGGCGCGGAGCACCTCCCCGAGCTTGTGGACCTCGTCGGTCACGGCTCGGTGTCCTCGTCGGGGGCGATGTCCCCGCCCCAACCGTCCGAGGTGACGAGCACCTCGCGGAAGCGGCTCCCATCGGCGGGTCCGACGATACCCCGATCCTCCATCTGGTCCAGGATGCGCGCGGCGCGGGCGTAGCCGATGCGCAGCCGGCGCTGGAGCAGTGAGGCCGATGCCTTGTCCGAGCGACGCACGATGTCGACGGCCTGGGTGAAGAGCGAGTCGGCGTCGTCGTCTTCGTCCTCCTCGCCCGGTCGCCCGCCCGGCTTTCCGCCGCGCCGCGCTGCCGTGATCTCCGGCCGGTACTGCGGGCCGCCCTGTGCGCGCCAGTGGCGCGCCACGGCCTCGATCTCCGCGTCGGTGACGAGCACGCCCTGGAGACGGACGGCGCGCGGCGCGTCGATCGGCTGGTAGAGCATGTCGCCTCGCCCGAGCAGATCCTCCGCGCCGATCGTGTCGAGGATCGTGCGGGAGTCGACGCCCGACGTCATGGCGAACGCGATACGGCTCGGGATGTTGGCCTTGATGAGCCCGGTAATGACCTGGACCGATGGGCGCTGGGTGGCCACGACCAGGTGGATGCCGGTCGCGCGGGCGAGCTGCGCGATGCGCGTGATCGTTGCCTCCACCTCGTAGGCAGACACCATCATCAGGTCCGCGAGCTCGTCGATGACGATGACGATGTACGGCATCCGCGGCTGCCCGGGACGCAGTGCCTCGTTGTAACCGGCGATGTTGCGAACGCCGCGGGCGGCGAACTCTGCGTAGCGGCTCTCCATGGTGCCGATTGTCCACTTCAGGGCGTTGACCGCCTTGTCAGGCTCGACGATGACCTCGCAAAGAAGGTGCGGGATGCCCTTGTACTGGGCCAGCTCGACGCGCTTGGGGTCGATCAGGATCAGCTTCACCTCGGCCGGCGTGCTGTTCATGAGGATGCTGTCGATGAGCGCGTTGACGCACACGCTCTTGCCCGAGCCGGTTGCGCCGGCGATGAGAAGGTGCGGCATCTTCGACAGGTCGGCGCTGAACGGCTGCCCCGCCACGTCCTGGCCAAGGGCGAAGGCGAGCTTCGACTTCTTCGACGCCTCGACGTGGGTGCGGCTGGCGAGCACCTCCTTCAGCGTCACGAGGTCGAAGGCGGAGTTCGGGATCTCGACGCCCACGTACGGCTCGCCCGGAATCGGCGCCTCGATCCGGATGCTCCGCGCTGCGAGCGCCAGCGCCAGGTTGTCCGACAGGCCCTCGATGCGGCTCAGCTTGATGCCCGGGTCCACGTCGAGCGCGTACTGCGTGACGACCGGCCCCTCCTGGATGCGGGCCACCTTCACGCCGATCCCGAAGTGCGCCAGCGTCTCCCGGATGCGCTGGCCCTTGGCGGTGAGGTCCATCTGAGCGGCCGATGACTCCGGTGCATCCGCAAGCAGCTCGAGGCCCGGCAGCTCCCACGAGCGCTCCACCGCCTCGAGCGCGGCGTCCGCGCCGTGTCCGGGCTCAGCTTCGGCGAGGTGCGCCTCCTCGGTGTTCTCGAGCTCCGCGGTGGCGACGCTGGACGACAGCTCTTGGGCGGCCACCGGCAGGGCGATCTGGCGCGGAATGCCGCTCGTCGACGACGGCCCGGAGCGGTCGCGACGCACGATCACCGGCTGCTCCTCGTCGCCGTCGGTGCCGCCGGCGAGGCGGTCGCGCATCCGATCAATCAGGCCGGGCCGCATGTCACTCGCCGGCGCGGCCGCCTCGGCCTG
>CAYYDA010000091.1:0-6631 GCA_964470495.1 uncultured Steroidobacteraceae bacterium
GGTCGGCCCGGCGGCGAGCACCGGCGCCAATGCCCGGCGCAGCGCGTCAGGCGCGGGGTCCCATGCGACTCGGTCCGAGCCGGCATACGCCGCCGCGACCACGATCACGGAACGCGCCCGCGGATCCTGGGCGCGCGGGTCCGTGGCTCGAGCGGGCCGATCCCCGCCCATCCACTCCATGCGCGCCATGCGCCCTGCACTCACGCTCTCCTCCATGCGTGCGCGTGCTTCCGGCAGCGGCGACGCATCGGTCACCCCGACCAGCTCGAGCCCATGGCTGGCCGCGAGCTCGGCGAGGCGTGCCCGCATCAGCCGTCCCGCCTGCGGACCACGAACGGAGGTGGCTCGCCGGTGGGAGCGATGCCGACGGGCACGAGCGGCATCGCGACCCGCGGAATCCGGAAGCCGAAGATCGAGCCACGGCCGGCCTCCACGTTCGGCGCGGACCAGATTCGCCCTCCATGGGCGTCGATGATGGCGCGGCTGATGTAGAGCCCCAGCCCGAGCCCGCCGAAGCGACGCCGGCCGGCCTCGCCATCGGCCTGGTAGAAGCGCTCGAACACGCTGTCGCGGTGTTCAGCCGGGATGCCGAGGCCGAGGTCGGCCACGCGGACGTCGACCTCGCCGCCGCGACGCTCGGCGCTGACGGTGATCGGTCCTCCGTCGGGCGAGTACTTGACCGCGTTCTCCAGCAGGTTGCTGAGCACCTGGTCCAGCCGGTCGCGGTCGGCATGGACGTCGAGCGACTCCGGTACGCGGACCTCGATCTCCCGGTCGCGATGCTCGCGCCGGATGCGTCCCACTGCCTCGCGGATCTCCTCGGCCAGGTCGAAGTCGATCGTCTCGATGCTGACCCCACCCCGCCGGTCGATCCGGCTCACGTCGAGCAGGTCGTCGACGAGCCGGCGCATGCGGCTCACCTGGGAGCGGATGACGCGCAGGTGCGCCATCTCCTTGCTCTCGCCGTCCCGGTCCGATCGCAGGCGCGCCTCGAGAAGCTGCGAGTAGCCCTGGATGCTCGTCAGCGGCGTGCGCAGCTCGTGACTGACGATCGAGAGGAAGTCGTCCTTGATGCGCTGTGCCGCCTGCTCGCGGCTCATCCGCTCCTGGAGATCGGACCACAGCTGTGCGTTCTGAAGTGCAGGCCCGGCGCGGTCGGCCACCGCCTCGGCCATGCGTCGCAGCCGCTCGCTGGGCGCGGGCATACCGGCCAGGCCGGCCGTCGCGAGCACACCGAAGAGACGTCCGCCCGCCACGATCGGTACGGCGAGCACCCAATCCAGGTCGAGGCCGTTCATCCCGTCCGGATCACCCGGCGCCGCCGTGTCGCGCCTGCCCTCGACCGCGGCCACGGTCGCGGCGGACCCTCCGGCGATCCCCTCGCCGACCCGCGGGCGGCGCTCGACGGCATAGGCGCGCCACCGCTCGGCCAGCTCGCCGTCGTTCCCGCCGCAGGCGACCGGATCGAGCCGGCGAGAGGCGTCGTCCACGACGTAGACGAGGCTGGCGTCGCCCAATAGGGGCGCGGCTCCCGACACGATGGTCCGAGTCGTCGTCTCGCGGTCAAGTGACGCGGCGAAGTCGCGGCCGAGACGGCTGAGCAGCTCACGCTCGCGTGCATGCTCGCGGTCGCGCTCCTCCTCATCAAGCCGCTGGAGGAGACGCGCGTTGTCGGTGGCGCGACCGATCACGATCCGGCTGAACAGGCCGGCCACCACGCCTGCGCTGATCAGGTAGGCGATGTGAGCTGCCAGCAGCTGGCGGACCGGATCGGCGGGCGTCGTCGTGGCGAGCACGACGGCCAGGTACATGCCGGCCATGACGATCGATGACCAGATCGACGCGCCGAGCCCGAAGCGCAGAGCAGTTCCAACGATGACGAGGCCGTAGAAGAGATATGCGTCGACTGCCGTCCCCGCCACGTACACGGCGACCGTGACGGCAGCCATGTCGAGCGCGGTGCTGACGATGCCGACCTCGCGCGCCGGGAACTTCGTGAGCAGGAGCGGGATGGCAAGGATCGAGAGCGCCACGACCCCGAGCAGGGCGACGAGCACGGGAAGCGTGGGGACGTGCTGCGCGAAGATGGAGAGGAGCAGCGCAGCCACCAGCACCATCCCGAGGCGGACCCAGACGAGCTGACGCTCCTGGGCCCGCATCTGACCCTCGAGATGATGCTCGAGCTCCTGGCGTCCGTTGGGTGTGGTGACTTCCATGCGCAGCACCCGCACTCTACACTCCGACGCACTCAGCGAGCGGTGCAACTCCGAAGCGGCCGGGCGCGTCTACCGGTGGCCACAGCGACTCGGGCGACCCGAGCACAACCGAGGACTACTTGACGAACCGGACCGCCTCCCGTCGACCAGGCCGATGGGCGATGCCCCTCGCCGGCCTCGCGCTGCTCCTCAGCGCACTGTTCGTGCCTGCGCAATTGGCCCGCGCCGCGAGCTCGGTTGACATCGAGGTCCGGGCACTGGCCGGCGGCCGCTACGCGGTCGGTGGCTGGATGGCGATCGCCGTGACGCTCGTCAATGACGGCGAGCCGACCGAGGGCGACCTCGCCGCGTCCACGGAGGAAGGCGCCGTCCAGCGCTTCGTCGAGATGCCCGCGGGCGCGCGCAAAGTCGTCATGCTCTACGTGAAGCCGGAGGCGTTCCAGCGTCGCATCACCGTCCAGTACAGCGAGCCGAACGGGACGGTGGAGGCCGTCGTCGAGGTTCGCGTGCTCGAGCAGTCGTCCAACCAGTTCGCCATCGTCGGCGATGGTGGCGGCACGCTTCGACCCCAGCTCAGCTCGGCCGACGACCTCGGCCTGCCCACGCCGCTCGCCTTGACCATGGCCGACATCCCCGAGCGCCCGGAGCCGCTGGATGGGTTGTCGGCCATCGTGTGGGCCGACGACAGCTCGGCGCTCAACGAGGCACAGCGGCGGGCCATGGAGCAGTGGGTCGCCAGCGGCGGGGAGCTGGTCATCGTCGGTGGCCCGGACTGGCAGGCGCGAACTTCAGGCTTCAGCGATCTCCTGCCGTTGGACGGCCTCACCGCCCTCGACGCGGTGCCGCACGCAGCGCTGGCAGCCTGGTCCGGCGCCACCGCCCCACCGACCGAGACCGCCACCATCTCGACCGGAACGCTGCGTGATGGCTCGCGTGCCCTGATCCGCGCCGACGACGACACCATCCTGGCCTCGATGCGATCGGTCGGCGCGGGCCGCGTCATCCTCCTGGGCAGCGACCTGGCGACCGATGGCTACCGCGGCTGGGAGGGCTCGCCGCGCCTCTGGGCCCGCCTCCTCCCCAGTGGCGCCATGCTCGAGCAGTTCTTCGGCGGCTTCCCCGTCGCCGAGGAGGCCGCTAATGCGATGGGAACGGCGCTCGGAAACCTGCCGTCGCTGGAGGTCCCGCCAGCCGAGCTGCTGCTCGTCGTGATCGTGGGCTACATCCTCCTCATCGGCCCCATCAGCTACATGGTCCTGAGGCGCCTGGATCGGCGTGAGCTGGCATGGGTCACCGCTCCCCTGCTGGTGGTGCTGTTCACCGCCTGCTCCTTCGGAATCGGCACGTCGCTCAAGGGCAGTGCCGTGATCGTCAATCAGATCTCGCTGATCCGTACCAGCGACGCTGGAGGCTCCGCCACGATCGAGAGCTATGCCGGTGTCTTCTCTCCGGATCGGTCGACGTACGACCTGTCCGTCGAGGCAGATGCGCTCATGTCCCGCCTGAACCCCACCAGCTTCGACGGCAGGCCGCGAGCAGCCAGCGCGGACGTCGTGATCGAGCAGGGCGAGCCGGCTCACATGCGCGGCCTCGCGATCGGGGTGTTCGGCTTCGAGGCCGTCCGGGCCGATGCGATCGTCGACCATGCGCCCGCCCTCAGCGTTGCCTGGCGGACGGAGGACGGCGATACGATCGGGACGGTCACGAATAGCTCGGAAGCAACCGTCTCCGATGTGGCCTACGTCAGCAGCAGCAGCGGCGGCGAGCTGATCGCGCCCGAGCTGGCGCCCGGCGACGCGGCGGAGTTCACGATCCCGACCGCCAACTTCAACGGGTCGTCGGCAGCGGACCAGGTGTACGGCTTCGGCGGATTCGACGACCAGAGTGAAGAGCAGCGCCGAATCCTGATGCGCCGCCAGGTGATCGACTCGCTGGTCGGCTTCGGCGGGTGGATGCCCGGAGTGGAGTTCGGCACGGGGGCGTCGCGCGGTCCGTACATCATCGGCTGGCAGGATGAGGCGGGGCCCGTCCCCGTCACCATCGACGACGTGGAGGGCCAGCGCTATGCGCAATCGGTGGAGGTGCTCAGCGTGAGGACCTCGATCGGGCCCGGCGAAGCCGAGATCAAGCCGGCCCAGATGGCCGTCGGAATCCTGTCGACCGATGGCGACGCGACCAACGCCGGACCCGGAATGGTCATGCTCGGCGACGGCTCGGTCACCTACAGCATCGCGCTTCCACTCGAAGCGACCGACATGAGCGTGTCGGAGCTGAGCCTGCTCGTCGGCCCCGACCCGTCGATGGTACTCGGCGATCCCGGTGGATTCGGCGGCGGTTTCTGGCCGCCCGGCGTCACGCTCGAGGTCCGCAACCCGGTGACCGGCGAGTGGGTGCTCGTGGGCGACATCAGCGAGCGCAGCCGGTTCGACATCGACGATCCGTCCACGGCGATCAGTCCAACCGGGCGTATCGAGGTGCGGGTCACCGGTACCGAGGTCAACCCGAACTTCGGCCAGGCCAGCGTCTTCGTCAGCGCCGAAGCAACCGGGGTGATCGGCGAATGATGAGCACGGCGGTCCCGGTGGTGGAGACTCGAGGACTGGTCAAGCGCTACGGCGACCAGCTTGCGGTCGCCGGCGTCGACCTCGTCGTCGGACCGGGCGAGATCTACGGCCTGGTCGGCCCGAACGGAGCCGGCAAGACGACCATGATGAAGATCCTGGCCACGCTCCTGTCCCAGACGGCGGGCGAGGCATACGTGACCGGGATTCCGGTCGACGCGGATCCGCTCGAGGTGCGGCGGCGCATCGGCTACATGCCCGACTTCTACGGCGTGTACGACGACCTGCGCGTGTGGGAGTACCTCGACTTCTTCGCGCGCTGCTACGGCGTCCCGGCCAATCGACGGCCGCCCATGATCGGCGAGCTGCTGGAGATCGTCGGGCTGACCGAGAAGCGCGAGGCATACGTCGAGGCCCTCTCACGCGGCATGCGGCAGCGGCTGTGCCTGGCGCACACGCTCGTGCACGACCCCGCGCTGCTCATCCTCGACGAGCCCGCATCCGGCCTCGACCCGCGCGCCCGGGTGGAGATGCGCGAGATCCTGCGTGAGCTCCGTGCCATGGGCAAGACGATCCTGGTCAGCAGCCACATCCTTCCCGAGCTCGGCGAGATGTGCACCGGCGTGGCGATCATCGACCACGGCCGGCTGCTGCGCTCGGGAAGCATCCACGACATCGAACGCTCCCTGCGCGCCAGCGCACTGCTCCGCATCGACTTGCTCGGCGACGAGGCGGCCGTGACGGCCGCACGGGAGTGGCTTGGAACCGATCCGCGCATTGCCGACGTCCTCGAGGGCGTGACGAACGGCGATGGTGCAGTGCGGATCGAGGCCTCCTTCGACGGGACGCAGGAGGCCCAGGCCGACCTGCTGCGCACGATGGTGGAGGCCGGACATCGGGTCGTCGGCTTCAGCCAGGCGACGAGCGACCTCGAGGAGATCTTCCTCAAGGTGACCGGCCAGACGGCCGAGGAGGCCGCGGCATGACGGCAGCGGCAGGTACCCTGGGCGGCACGCGCCGATCGGCCGTTCGCGAATTCGGCTCGTCGGTCGTGACGATCATGGTCAAGGAGCTCCGCTCGAGGATGCGCGGCCGGCGCGCGTTCATCGTGCTCACCGTCTACCTGGCCATCCTGGCGCTCATCACGTACGGCGTGTACGTGGTCATAGAACCGAACGCGCGCGGCATCGCCGGCGGCTTCGGTGGGTTCGGCGGCCAGGCGAACGCATCGGCCCTCATCGGCCAGTCCATCTTCACGTTGATCTCGATCTTCCAGCTGATCCTGATCTGCTTCATCGCCCCAGCCTTCACGGCCGGCCAGATCAGCCTCGAGCGCGAGAAGCAGACCCTCGACCTGCTGATCAGCACGCCGATGCGGCCCGGTGCCATCGTCGTCGGCAAGCTCGCCGCGGCGTTGGCGTTCGTGGTGCTGATGATCGTGGCCGCGATCCCGATCACGGCCATCGTGCTCATGTACGGCGGCGCATCGGTCGATGACATCGTGCGCCAGCAGGTCGTCCTCCTGGCCACGGCCATCGGGCTGGGCGCCATCGGGCTCTTCTACTCGGCCCTCCTCAAGCGCACCCAGGCGGCCACGGTGCTGACGTACATCACCGTGCTGGGGATGACCCTGGGAACGACGATGCTCTTCATCTTCTGGACGGTGGTCATCAGCCAGGACGAGAACGGCGGCTTCGGCGTCGGGCCGCCGGAGCGCGCGCCCGAGCAGCTCATGTACATCAACCCCATGGTCGGGATGCTGGACGTCGTGGCCAATACCGAGCCGGGCGGCTTCGGCGGCATCAACCAGATGCTGGCCCAGCTTCGCGGCAACGCGCCGGACCTCGGCGGCGG
>CAYYDA010000092.1:0-6628 GCA_964470495.1 uncultured Steroidobacteraceae bacterium
ACGCCGAGGGCAAGTTCCTGATGCAGTACGTCGACCGCAAGATCCTGCCGGAGAACCCGTTCCAGGTGCTCGACGTGGCCGGCATGGGACAGCTGATGCGGATGGGCGTCGAGAAGGGCCGATCCACGAAGAAGAACCTCAAGATCGGCATCTGCGGCGAGCACGGCGGCGACCCGCAGAGCATCGCCTTCTGCCACGAGGTCGGGCTCGACTACGTCAGCTGCTCGCCGTTCCGCGTGCCGGTCGCGCGTCTCGCCGCGGCCCAGGCCGCCATCGCCTCGACCGAGACGCGCGACAAGTAGGTTTCCTCAGGGCAGCAGGGGGTTGAACGGAAACACATCGCAGGCGTCGCCCCTCCCGTCTCCGTCGCTATCTCGCTGATCCGGATTCCTGACCAGTAGGCAGTTATCCGCCGCAATTGCGCCGATCGCGATGTCCGGCACACCATCACCATCCGTGTCGACTGCGATGATCGGCGTCGGGGTAGGCGGTGGCGGAGGAGGCGGTGGCGGAGGAGGCGGCGGCGGCGGCGGCGGAGGTGGTGGCTGGGGCGAGGGAGTCGGCTGCGGCTGCGGCGTACCGGGCGGTTGGGGCGCCGGCGCACCTGGAGCCGGCGTCTGAGGCGGGTTCACGATCGTCCCCGAACCTGTACTGCCTCCTGGACCGCCGCCGGACGGCGAGCCGGTGCCCGACGTGGAGCCGGTACCGGCCGAGGGCGTGCCGGTCGAACCTGTGCCGGATGAACCTGTGCCGGATGAACCCGTGCCGGATGTCGACCCTGTGCCGGATGTCGACCCTGTGCCGGATGTCGACCCTGTGCCGGATGTCGAACCCGTGCCAGACGACTCTGTGCCGGACGTGCGACTGGTGCCGGATGACGCCGTGCCGATGGCCGGGCTCTCGGTCGGGGATGGGGTCTGCGCGTCAGCCGTCCCTGCGGGAGGGTCCCTGGTCACTGGCACGGAGCCGAGGACGCCGCCCGATGGCGACGGGCTCGCGGCAACTCCTGGATCAGGCGCGTCCAGCAGTCCCGAGCCCAGCATGACCACGACCAACCCGATCAGCACCGCAGCGACCGCTCCGGCGGCGTAGCGCGTCAGGAGTTGCCGATGTCTCGTCGCGGCGAGCGCCACCATCCCTGACGGTGGCGAGGCGCGGCCAGTGTCGATGGCCTGGAGCGAATCGACGGCCGCGGCCGACCGAATGCAGCCGTCGCAGGCGAACGCATGGAGGGCCAGATCGCGCGGAGGCTCGCCCTGCGCGCCGACGGTGAGCCAGTCCTCGAACCGGTCGTGAAGGTCCATCAGGTCATCGTCCGCGCTGCGATCGCCTTGATACCCGCGACGATCGGCCCTTCGTCGGACGACCGATCGACAGGGATGCTGGAGCCGACTTCGGTGGCGCGACGTCGCGCGCGTCGCACGAAGCGCTCCAGACGCGCGCCGTCCTCTCCGATGATCGTTGCGACGTCGGCTTCGGCGAGCCGCTCCACGCTGGCTGCGACGAGCGCCGCACGCTCGCGGATCCCCAGTGCGCTGAGCCCTGCGAACGCGACCGCGTCCACGCCGAGCCGCTTCAGGGCGGCGTGTCCGCCCGAGGGCGCAGCGCCACGCGGTCCGTGGCTGACCTGGCGGAGGACTTCCTGTCGGAGCCAGGCGGCCGACGACGCCGCGTCGCCCGGGTCCGACCGGAGAAACCCAGCCGCCAAGGCCTCCGACGCAATGCGCGCGGCCGCCGGCTGATCACCGAGGGTCAGGAGTAAGGCGAAACCGTGGAGCCGTCGACCATGCAGTTTCCGGAAGGCGACGCTCCGCGGCTTGGCTCGAGATGCACGAGCTGAAGCTCGGGGCTTGTCGGTGGATTCCCGAATTGGCGCCGTCACCGGCGCCTTCGCCGTGTCGTCCGTGGTGCTCCTCCCCCGTGAGCGGTTGTGAGGTACGGTGCAGTCAGGTGCACAGAGCACGCAATTTCTCGGCCAACCGGGCTCAGGCCGTTGCTCCCTGACACCGGGTCGCGGCCGTCTGTGGAGTTCGAGCCCTACGGTGCCGCACTCTCAGTCGGTGACGGCGCTTCCGTCGGCGTCGGCGTCGGCGTCGGCGTCGGGGAGCCCGACTCTGTCACAGGGGGAGTGGCGGAGGCGATGGGAGTCGCGATGACCGGCGGCGTGGCGGTGGGTGCAGCCGGCGTTGGAGGTGCGGCCGTCGGCGGTGGCGCGCCCGGCGGCTGCGGGCTGGGAATGCGTGGCGGGGGTGCCTGGATCGGCGCAGCGGTGGCCACGGCTGCTACCGGGGGCTCGTCGCTGGCCGACGGACTGGGCGCCGGGCTGTCGCTGGCCGATGGGGACGGCTGTCCGCTGACCGGCTGAGATGTGGCACGTGGCGACGGCCCTCCGGCGAGCACGCCTGCGCCTGGAGACCGGAGGTCCGGACTGGGGCCGAGCTGGCTCGGACGCAGCAGCCCGGCGCTCCCGATGGCGACGCTCGTCGCGAGGAGCACGACGGCCGCGGCACCCACCGCGTAGCGCAACGTCCGCGTCTGGTTGACCGTGCCAACCCCGAACGTCCGCACTGGCGGCAGCGAAGCGGCATCGATGTCGATGGCCGAGAGTGAGTCGACGGCCGCGATGGCGTGGAGGCACGTGTCGCATCCGGCGGCATGCAGGGCGAGGTCGCGAGGCGGTTCGCCGTGAGCGCCTCCGGCCAGCCAGTCGTCGAACCGCCGGTGGAGATCCGTCACGGTATGACTCGCGCCACGATGGCGCGGATGCGAGCCGCGATCGGCCCATCGTCGTCGTGCCCATCGTGGACGATGGCGGCGCCAGACCTCGCGACGCGCCGTCGCGCGCGCGATACCAGTTGCTCCAACCGCGCGCCATCCAGCCCGACGATGGTTGCGACATCTCGCCGGTCGAGCCGCTCGACGGTGATGGCCACCAGGGCAGCGCGCTGGCGGATGTCGAGCGCGCCGAGCGCGGCGAACGCGGCGGCGTCCACGTTGAGCTCATCGAGCGCAGCTCGGCGTCGCCCCGGAAGCGGGGCTCGGCCACGTGTCCGATGGCGGGCCTCGCGGACGACGCGCCGCCTGAGCCAGGCGGCCGCGCGCTCGGGATGGCTGAGCTCGGCCGTATGGTCGGCGCCTGCCGCCAGGGCATCCGCCGCAAGACGCGCCGCCTCCGATTGATCGCCCAGGGTGACCAACAGCGCGAAGCCGTGCAGACGCGGACCGTGGAGCTCGCGGAACGCCGCACGCAGCCGCTCGGCCAAGACCGCGCCGGCGGTCGCGGGGCGGTTCGCTGATGATTCCTGTATCGGTCCCTCCGTGGGTCGGTCCCGTGCAGTTTGGAGAGGTTGGGTGAGGAGTCTAGCGCCCCAAGCACATGAGGCAGAATCTGTCCTGCGGATGACCGAAACTTGACAACGTGGTAGAATTGGCTCGAGGTACTTGACAAACCCCTTGACACGCGCGGGCATCGCCGCGCGAGAGGTTCTACGCAATCAGCACTCCGTCCGGCATTGTCGCCGAAATCAAGTCAAAGCTCCCCGTCGCCGACATCGTTGGCGAGACCGTGGCACTCAAGCGCGCCGGCACCGTCCACAAGGGCCTCTGCCCGTTCCACGCTGAGAAGACGCCGTCGTTCGTTGTGACGCCAGACCGCGAGACCTGGCATTGCTTTGGCTGTGGCGAGCACGGTGACATCTTCACGTTCCTCATGCGTCGCGACGGGCTCGACTTTCGCGAGGCGCTGACCCGCCTCGCGGAGAAGGCGGGCGTCGAGCTCAGCGAGCACAGCGCACGCGAGGACCGGCATAAGCGGCGCCTGCGCGAAGCCCTCGAGGCGGCGATCGGCTGGTATCGGGAAGTCCTGCTCCAGGCTCGCCAGGCCGAGGGGGCGCGGGCCTACCTGGCGGAGCGTGGTCTGAGCGATGAAACGCTCGACCGGTTCGGCGTGGGGTATGCCCTCAACAACTGGGAGGCCATGACCAAGCGCCTGCGGGCGAAGGGCTTCACCGATGCCGAGCTGACGGCCGCCGGACTCGCCAGCCCATCGACCCGTGGTGGCGTCTATGACCGCTTCCGCGGCCGCATCATCATCCCGATCCGGGATGCCTCTGGTCGCGCCATCGGCCTTGGCGGACGGATCATGCCGGGCGCCGAGGGTCCGAAGTACCTGAACTCTCCGGCCACGGCGCTCTTCGACAAGAGCCGGACCCTGTACGGCATCGACCTCGCCAAGGGTGCGATCAGGCGCGAGAAGCTCGCCGTCATCGTCGAGGGCTACACCGATGTGATGGCCGCCCACCAGGCCGGCTTCGCGAACGTGGTGGCCAGCCTTGGCACGGCGCTCACGGCCGGACAGGTCGAGCTCGCGAACCGATACGCCGATGCGGTCGCCCTCGCCTACGACGTCGACCTCGCCGGCGAGACGGCGACGCAGCGCGGGCTTCTCGAGGAGCTCGGGCCGGTCGTGAGCAAAGTGCGCGTGATCCGCATCCCGGCCGGCAAGGACCCCGACGAGCTGATCCGCACCGATCCCGACCAGTGGCGCAAGGCCGTCGCCGATGCCGCCGAGCTGCTCCCGTACTTCATGCAGCGCGCGGCCGGAGAGGTCGACCTGCGCCAGGCCCAGGGTCGCAGCGGCTACACCCGCCGCATGCTCGACCTGCTGCGACGCCTTCCCGATCGGGTCGAGCAGGATTCATACGTCCCGCAGCTCGCCCAGCTGGCCGGCATCGACGAGCGGATCCTGCGCGACGAGCTTGCACGGGGCGGCCGGCCGGTCCCGATCAGGCCCGCCGTTGACGGGCCTGCACCTTTGGATGGCGAGACGCGGCTGACCAGGCTCGAGCGCGAGGCGCTGACTCTGCTGCTACTCAGCCCGTCGCTGGCCAGGGAGCTTCCGGCAGGGGAGCGGCTGCCGTTCCGCGATGAGTCAGCGCAGGCGCTCGGGAACGCGTGGCGCGACGCGGTCAACGCCGATCCATCCCCGGATCTCGAGCGCTTCGTCGCCGGACTCGACGCGGCGACGGCAGACCTGGCCCGCACCATGCTGGCCTCGGTGCGGGCGCGCGGCGCTCGTCCCGACGCATCGACCGATCGAGAGGACCTCCGGGTCTGTCTCATTCGGCTTCGCATTTCCCGTATCAACGAACAACTCGCCGATCTCGAGGTGCTCATCCGAGCTGCCTCGGACGATGGCGGAACCGACGGTGTCGGTGAGCTGGAACGAACAGTCCATCAGCTGCACGAAGCGCGACGGCAGCTTGAAGAAGAGATGAACCCGCCGGCATTACTCGCCGGCGAGAGGAGGAGCTGAGCTTGGCAACGAGCACGACGACACGAAAGACCACGGCATCGGCCGATACGGCCAAGGCCAAGCCCGCCGCCACGAAGGCGGCGACGAAGGCCGCCCCGGCGAAAGCGGCTGCGGCAAAGCCGAGCCCGGCAAAGGCGACGGCCAAGCCGACGGCGGCGAAGCCGGTGGCCGCAAAGGCCGCTGCCACGAAGCCGGTGGCCGCAAAGGCCGCGGCGAAGACCCCGGCGCCCGTGCCAGCGAAGGCGGCACCGCCGAAGGCGAAGGCCGTTCCGAAGTCGAGGGCGGCTGCCAAGGCAGCGAGCGGCCCTGACGCGAACGGGAACGGCGAGGATGGGGCGGCGCGGAGCGCTGCCGTCGCGAGCCTGCTGACCCGCGGTCGCGAAGAGGGCTTCATCACCCACGACCAAATCCTGGAGGCTCTTCCGTCGCCCGAGGCGCAGATGGGCGCCCTCGAAGAGCTCTATGCAGCCGCCGAAGAGGCCGGCATCGAGGTTCTCGACGAGAAGAACGAGCCCACCCTGCTCGGCGACGCCGATGAGGCGGAGACGCCTGCCGCGCCGCCGACCACCGCCGCCAGGGCCACTGTCAAGCCCAAGGAGGGCGAGGAGGATCTCGAAGCCCTCGCCGCCGACCTCATCGGCATCGATGACCCGGTCCGGATGTACCTCAAGGAGATCGGCAAGGTCGCGCTCCTCACAGCCGAGGAGGAGGTCGTGCTGGCCAAGGCGATTGAGCTCGGCGAGCTCGCCGTTGAGGATCCGGCCCGGGCCCTGGTGAACCTGTACACATGGGTCACGCTCGACTCCGAGCCCAAGGCCCGCAGCATGGCCGCCATGCGCGCCTTCGACCTGCCGAAGGAGTCACCGCGCGTCACGCGCGACGCCATCGACTGGTGGGTCGGCCGTAAGCGCAAGACGATCGAGGTACCGCCGATCAAGCTGTCCAGGGCCCGCCGCGCGCCGAACCTCGACGACGAGGCTCGCACGCGGCTGATGGAGGCCGAGTCGATCTTCAAGGTCCTCGCCTCCGACGGCGGCCAGGGCCTGAAGGACGCCGTCCTGTTCGGGTCGACGTATCGGTTCCGCTCGATCAGCCATGCCGGCGCGGCCGAGCTGGTCGAGCTCGAGGGCTGGGCTCGCGAGACGGCACAGGAGATCGTGCGCGAGTACATAACGTCCGGGCACGACGCCGAGTACCTGCTCAGCCTGGGTTACGACCCGACCATCCCGCTCGACGTTCCGCTCGAGAAGCGGACCGGGCGCCTGGTCGAGCAGAGCACCGATGCGCGCAAGCGCCTGACCGAGGCCAACCTGC
>CAYYDA010000093.1:0-6588 GCA_964470495.1 uncultured Steroidobacteraceae bacterium
GCCGAGCACCGCCGCCATGCCGCCGTCCGCATCGGCGCCCGCCATGAGCTCCGCCCGTCGTGCCACCAGCCGCAGGGCCGTGGCCAGGTCGAGGACGGCGGCGGCGACGAGCGCCGCGTATTCGCCGACCGAGTGGCCGGCAACGAGGCCCGGCCGGAGCTCGACGCGCTCGCCGAGTGCTCGGTATGCCGCCACCGAGGTGGTCAGGAGACACGGCTGCGTCTGACGAGTGTCATTGAGGCGGTCCGCCGGACCCTCCCAGCAGGTTTCGCTCACCGACCATCCGAGCGTCGCATCCGCCTCCTCGAAGGTGGCTCGCGCGGCCTCGGACCGAGCGGCAAGCTCGCGGCCCATGCCGACGGCCTGCGAGCCCTGCGGGCTGAACAAGAGGGCAAGGCTCATCGCGGGCTCTCCTGCGGCTCGAGCTCCAGGACGACCTGGCCGTACTCGACGGCCTCGCCACTCTCGGCCACCAGGTTGCGCACCATGCCCCCGCGTGGGGCACGCACGTCGTGGCGCACGCCGAGCATCTCGACCTGGCCGAGCGCGTCACCCTTCTCGACCGCCAGCCCTGGCCCCAGGCCATCGGCGTAGACGAAGAAGCCGACGGCCGGCGAGGCGACACCGAACGATGAGGGCTGCGCGGAAATCGCCGGCGACGACGAGACGGCAATGGGCTCGGCGCCGGACGCACGAGGCGCGGATGCGGGTGCCGAGGCGCGCGCAACGCGCAGCCGCAGCTCGCCGTGCGCGACCTCGACCTCGCCGAGGCCGTGCCTCGACAGGCGCTCGGTCAGCGCGGGCACCAGGTCACGGGCCGCTCGCGCGATCGCCTCAAGGGCGTGTTCCGAATCGGTCATGCACCCCTCTCGCTGTCGTCGTCCGCGTCGTTGCTCGGCCAGATGTCACTCCACCGCGGCCGCCGCGGGACGCCGGGGAGATGGAGGATACGGCCGATCCGGTGACGCAAAGATGGCGGCCCTGGCCGGCTGCGCGAGCCCTCCCCGGTCTCGAGGTAGGAGCCCATGCCGCGCAGGCGAGCATAGCGCGTCGCGAGGAGCTCGGCCGTCTCGCGGCCGGAGAGCCCACGCAGGGCGAAGATGATCGCCTCCTTGAGCGTAGCCGCAGTGCCGACATGGTCGGTATGCGCGCCCTCGCCGGGCTCGGCGACGATCGCATCGACCACGCCGAGGTCGACCTGGTCGTCGGCCGTCATGCGCATCGCGGCTGCCGCGACGCGCGCCTCGTCGCGCGACCTCCACAGGATCGAGGAGGCTCCCTCCGGGCTGATGACCGAGTAAACGGCGTTCTCGAGCGCCAGCACCACGTCGCCGACGCCGATCGCCAGCGCTCCGCCGGAACCTCCCTCGCCCAGCACGATCACCACGATCGGGACCTGGAGCCCGGTCATGAGCTTGATGCTCGACGCGATCGCCTCCGCCTGGCCGCGCTCCTCGGCCGCGGGTCCGGGGAACGCGCCTGCCGTGTCGAGGAACGTGACGACCGGCATACCGAGCTTGTCGGCCAGCCGCATGAGGCGCTGCGCCTTGCGGAATCCCTCGGGGTGGGGCGAGCCAAAATTGCGCAGGATGTTGGACTCCGTGTCGGTGCCCTTCTGGTGGCCGATGACCATCACCGGCACGCCCTCCAGCCGGGCCGGCCCGCCCACGATGGCCGCATCGTCGCCAAAGGCGCGGTCGCCGTGCAGCTCGTAGAACCCCTCGAAGATGAGAGGGACCAGGTCGAGCGTCCGTGGCCGCTGCGGGTGCCGGGCGAGCTGGACGCGGCGCCAGGCCTCGTCGGCCACGGCGTCCGAGGCAGGCGTGGCCTGGTCGAGCATGGGTGCGTCGTTCATCGGTCCTGCTCGTGCTCGGCCGGCGTCGGCGCCTTGCGCCCGCCCGTGCCGTTGCCTCCGCTGTCGGTGGCCTCGACGTCGATGCCGATCGAGTCGCCGACCGCGCCGCCCAATCGCTCGGCCAGGCCGGAGAGGGCGCCGATCGGTCCCCATCCCCGGTCGGCCTCGGCCGGTTGGCCGTCGTCGACCGCGGCCACCGGCAGGAGCCGAAGCAGGCGCGCCAGGCTGGCACGGAGCTCGCTGCGCGGCACGACACCGTCGACGAAGCCGTGGGCCAGCAGGAACTCGGCGCTCTGGAAGCCCTCGGGCATATCCTCGCCCACCGTGTCCGCCGCCACGCGGGCGCCCGCGAAGCCGATGAGGGCCCTGGGCTCGGCCAGGATGACGTCGCCGAGGCTGGCGAAGCTGGCGAGCACGCCGCCGGTGGTGGGATCGGTCAGGACCGCAATGAAGGGCACGCCCGCCGCGTCGAGCCGCACAAGCGGCGCGGTGGTCTTGGCCAGCTGCATCAGCGAGAGCGTCCCCTCCTGCATCCGCGCGCCACCGGATGCGCTGACCACGATGGCTGGGATGCGCTCGGCGAGAGCGGTCTCGAAGCAGCGGGCCAGCTTCTCGCCGACCACGCTGCCCATGCTGCCGCCCATGAAGCGGAAATCGAAAATGCCGATGGCCACGCGCTGACCCTCGATGGCGCCCACGCCCCAGACGACGGCATCGCGCAGGCCGGTCTTGACGCGGGACGCCTCGAGGCGATCGGGGTATGGCCGGTCATCGACGAAGCCGAGGCGGTCGACCGACTCGATGCCGGCGTCGCGCTCCTCGAAGCTGCCCGGGTCGAGGAGGAGGTCGATCCGCTCCCCGACCGACATCCTGAAATGGTGACCGCACGACGGACACACCCGCTGCGTTCGCTCGAGCTGCTTGTTGAAGACCTGGGCGTCGCAGGCGGGGCACTTGGTCCACGCGTCGCTGGGCGCGGCGCGGCGGCTGAACGGAAACTTGATCGGCAATCGAGCGCTCCTCGCCCTGCTATCGGTGCAGGAGCCGATACGCAGCCCCCGTGCGCCGGGTGCTGCGCCACACCGCGTACGCCGTCACGCCGACGCCGACGGCCGAGCCCACTGCCCCGGTCACCAGCAGCCTGCCGGGATGGCGCATGGCCCACGCCACGGGATCGCGGGCATGGACGGCGGTGGCCAGGCGGGCGCCGAGACGGGCCTCGAAGCGCGGGGCGACCGGTGGTGCGGCGAGGATCGAGCGAAGGTCCGCGGCCAGCATCACGAGCGGCCGGCTGGCCGGTTCGCTTCCGGCGGCCGCGGCGGCGGCGACCGGAGAGAGGCCGTCGAGCACGCCGTCGACGGCGCGATCGAGGCGCTCGGCGGCGGAGGGGGGCTGGCTCATCACGCTCCTGCTAACACCGCGGAGCCCGATACGTTACACGGCTCGCCTGCGGGCGCGCCTAACCCTCCCGCTCCAGGAGCGTGGCGAGGTCGCGCAGGGCACGATGCTGCAGGACACGCACCGCGCCCTCGCTCCGCTCCAGGACCTCGCCGATCTCGCGCGCCGAGAGGCCGTCCACGAAGCGAAGCACGATGACCTGGCGACGGTCGTCGGCGAGCACGGCGACCGCTGCGCGCAGCCGCCTGGCCTCGTCGGCGAGGCCGGCCAGGCGCGCCGGATCGTGGACGGTCGTCATCGGCTCCGGCACGTCGTCGAGGGGGGCGGTGCGGTGGCGGCTTCGCGCGCGGAGTGCATTGGCGAGCTGGTTGTGCGCAATCCGGAACAGCCAGGCGCGGAAGCTGGCGCCCTCGGCGCGGTACCGGTCGATTGCGCCCAGCGCGGCGACGAAGGTGCGCTCGGTGACGTCCTCGGCATCGTGGTGGTCGCCGAGCAGGTAGAAGCAGTAGCCGTACACCCGGTCCAGGTAGCGCCGGTACAGGGTGGCGAACGCGGCGCGGTCGGCCTGCGCGGCGCGAACGTCACCGATGTCGGGGTCCTTGGCCGGCGTCCCCTGGGCGGGACGTTGCGCCGGACGGCTCATGCCGGCGCCCCGGGTCGCAGCCGCACGACATCGCCGCTCGCGAGCGCCACGCGGCCCGCTGCCGTGTCGATGACGAGGGCTCCATGCTCGTCTACCTCGACCGCGCGCCCGGTGAGCCGGCCAGTCGGCGTCTCCACCGCCACGTCGGACCCAAGCGTGGTGCATGCGACGCGGTAACGCGTCACCGGCGAGCTGCCCGCCTCGAGCGCCACCACCTCGGCGTCGAGCTCGTCGAGCAGTGCTCCGAGGAGCTCGACGCGATCGATCGGATGCCCCGCGAGGTCCGCCAGCGAGGTGGCGCCCGCCGCGAAGTCGGACGGCATCTCGACGCGAGGCCAGTTGACGTTGAGCCCGATGCCCACGACGGCCGACGTCACCTGATCGCCGTCGAGGGTCGTCTCCACCAGAAGGCCGCCGAGCTTCGCACCATCGGCCGCCACGAGGTCGTTCGGCCACTTGAGCTCGACGGGGGCGTACCGCGCGCACGCGGTACGTGCCGCCAGCCCGGCAGCGACGGCCAGCTGCCAGGCGATGCCAGCCGCGAGCCTCGGCCGCAGCGCAACGCTGACCGTCAGGTTCACGCCTGGCGGCGAATGCCACGCCCGTCCGCGTCGCCCGCGTCCGGCGGTCTGCTCCTCCGCAACCACCGCCCGGCCCTCGCCCGCCGGCTCCGCAAGAAGCTCACGGGCGCGGTCGTTGGTCGAGCCGATGGTTCGGTGCGACTCCACGCCGCGACCGACCCTTCGCCGGGGTCGATCGGCCGCGCGCCAGTCGGTATCGGTCATCAGCATCCGGCACACGATACCGCCTCGAGATCGGGCCGGCCGCAACTCGTGCGTTACACTCGCCGACGGAATGAGCCAGACCCTCGACGTCCGTGACGCCGCGCTTCGTCCGGTACGCGAGCGCGTCTTCAGCGGCATCCAGCCCTCCGGCGCCTCGCACCTCGGCAACTACCTCGGCGCCCAGGTCAACTACGTCGCCATGCAGGACGAGTACGAGACGATCTACGGGATCGTCGACTATCACGCCCTCACAACGGTCCACGACGGCTCCGAGCTGCGCAGCCTGACGCACGAGATGGTGCTCGACCTCCTTGCCGTCGGCCTCGAGCCCGCCCGCTGCGCGCTCATCCGCCAGTCCGACTTTCCCGAGCATGCCGAGCTGGCGTGGATCTTCAACACCTGCGTCCCGGTCCCGTGGGCCGAGCGCAATCCGACCTACAAGGAGGCTCGCGAGGAGGGCAAGGAGAACAGTCTCGGGTTGCTCGACTACCCGGTGCTCCAGGCGGCCGACATCGTGATCTACAAGGCGACGCGCGTGCCGGTCGGCAAGGACCAGGCCGCCCATCTCGAGCTTAGCCGCGAGATCGTGCGCGCCTTCAACCGACGCTACGGGCCGATCTTTCCGGAACCCCAGGCCGTGTTCACCGAAGCGCCGGTCGTGATCGGCACCGACGGCGTGCGGAAGATGGGCAAGAGCGCCGGCAACACGATCCCGATCTTCGCCGAGCCCGACGAGATCCGGCGGCTGGTGATGAGCATGGTCACCGACCCGCTGCGCATCAGGCGCACCGACCCGGGTCGGCCCGAGGTCTGCAACGTGTGCCAGCTGCACCGCTACTTCGGCGGCGACTACCTCCAGATCCAGGACGGCGAGCGCACCGCCCGCACCGGATGCGTCGAGACCAAGCAGCTGCTCGCCGAGCGCATCATCGAGTTCTTCGCGCCGATGCGTGCGGAGCGCGCCCGCCTCGCGGCCGACCCCGCGGTGGTGGAGGACACCCTCGCCGCCGGTGCGGAGAAGGTGCGGCCGATCCTGGCGGCGACGCTGGGCGAGGTGCACGACGCGGTGGGCATCGGTCCGCCCCGGTCGGTGTAGGCGTGCTCGGGCCGGAGTCCGGCATCGGACCGCGCGAGCGCTGGTGGCTCGTGCTGTTCCTGGTGCTCGGCAGCGCCTACTTCGCCTTCCTGCTCGCCGAACGGATGCTCGCCGTGCTCGGCGGCTTCGGGACGATCCTGCTCATCCTGTTCCTGGCGTGGCTGCTCTCGTTCGTCATGTCGCCGCTGGTTGCCTGGCTGGAAGAGCGCCTCGACCTGCCGCGCTCGGCCATCGTGGTCGGCACCTACCTCGTTGCGCTCGTCGTGCTCGGCTTCGTGCTGTTCTACACCGGCGCCGCGCTCACCCAGCAGGTCGCCGAGCTGGCGCGCAACTACCCCCAGACCGAGCGCGACATCCTGGCCGTGCTGGCCGACTGGGAGCGCAGCCTCGTGTTCGGGCGGCTCCAGTTCGACCTCACCGACCTCTATGCGGGTGCAGTCGACGGGCTCGAGCAGATCGGCAGCGCGATCGTGGAGCGTGTGCAGGACATCGCCGGCGTCACCATCGCCGCGCTCGGCTCGCTCTTCCTGATCATTGTCCTGTCGCTCTACATGCTCATGGACTCGCGCCGCATCTTGACCCGCCTGCGCGCCGCCGTCCCGCGGCGCTACCGTGACGAGGCCGACCTGTTCGAGCGCAGCATCGTGCGCGCCTTCGGCGGCTTCCTGCGCGCGCAGCTCATCCTGGCCGGCATGCAGGCGCTGCTGGTCGCCGTCGTCGGCGGCCTCTTCGGGATCCCGTACCTGTTCCTGTGGGGCACCATCAGCGCGCTGGCCATGCTGATCCCGTTCTTCGGGCCGCCGCTGGCGCT
>CAYYDA010000094.1:0-6581 GCA_964470495.1 uncultured Steroidobacteraceae bacterium
GTATGAGCGGATCCATCGGTCCAACCTGGTCGGGATGGGGATCCTGCCGCTGCAGTTCCTGCCGGGCGAGACGGCCTCGTCGCTGGGGCTGACCGGGCGCGAGACGTTCGACGTCATCGGCATCTCGGAAGGGTTGAAGCCTCGCAGCGAGCTGACCGCGGTCGCCCGCGGCGACGATGGGCGAGAGATCCGCTTCCGGGTGATCGCGCGCCTCGACGGCGAGATCGACGTCACCTACCTGCGCAACGGCGGCGTTCTCCAGACCGTGCTGCGGCGGCTTGCCGCTGCGGATGCCTGATGTGGCGAGCGGTCCATTGCCCCCGCCGTGCGCATCGGTCTAGACTCACCCGGCACTGATTCCGCCAGCCACGCCCGAGGAGTGCCCACAGCACCGTGACCGTCTCTTCCGTCGACGACCTCCGCGCCCTCATCCGGGAGGTTCCCGACTTTCCGAAGCCGGGCATCCGGTTCTACGACATCACCACCCTCCTGAAGGAGGCCGATGCGTTCCGCGAGGTGATCGATCGCATGGCGGCGCAGGTGGGGGACACGAAGGTGGACGTCGTGGTCGGCATGGAATCCCGTGGATTCATCTTCAGCGCGCCGCTCGCCTACAAGCTGGACGCCGGATTCGTGCCGGTCCGGAAGCTCGGCAAGCTGCCGGCCGAGACGATCGAGGTGGAGTACGAGCTCGAGTACGGGACGGCGACACTCGAGATCCACTCCGACGCGATCAAGGAAGGCCAGCGCGTGCTCATCGTCGACGACCTGCTGGCCACCGGCGGAACCGTGATGGGCACGATCGAGCTGGTTCGCCGGCTGGGTGGTGAGATCGCCGGCCTCTCGTTCATGGTCGAGCTCGGGGCCCTCAAGGGGCGCGAGCAGCTCGCCGAGTACGAGATCCACGCGCTCCTGACCTATTGAGCCGGGGCTTCATCGGTCCGATGGCGGTCGCTGCGTCTCCCCGAATCCGCGCCCGATCCGTGTCCGACCGCGCCGAGATCGCGGCATTCCTGCGGACCGATCGACTGTACGCCGCATACGCGCTGGCCGATCTCGACGGCCCGAACCGAAGCCGCGTGGCGTGGGCGATGGCACACGACGACACGGGCCACCCGACGGCCCTCGCGATGCACCACGAGGGACTCGTCCCCCAGCCGCTCTTCCTCATGGGCGCGCCGGACGGCTGCCGCGCCATCCTCGAGCACGTGCTCAAGCCGCGTGACACGTACCTGCAGGCCACCGAGCTGCACGGGGCCGCGTTGCACGACCTGTACGAGCTCGACGCGCCGCTGGCCATGCTGCGCATGGTCGTCGACCGTGACACGTTCACGCCGTTCGCCGGCCCCGCCGATCGGCTCACCGGTCTCGACGTCGACGACCTCAATCGGCTCTATCAGCTCGGGTTCCGGGCCGGCTTCCCCCCGTCGGTGGTGGAGGACGGCGTCTACTACGGCGTCCGGGTGCGCGGCCGGCTGGTGAGCGCAGCGGGCACGCACGCGATCAACCCGCGCGAGGGGATCGCGGTCGTCGGGAACGTGATGACGCACTCCGACTTCCGCGGCCACGACTTCGCCAAGATGGTGACCAGCGCGGTCACGTCGGAGCTGCTCGACAAGGTGCCCGACGTCGCGCTCAACGTCCATGCCGACAACGAACCTGCCGTGGCTGCTTACGACCGCCTCGGCTACCGAACACACTGCCAGCTCATCGAGCGCCTCGCCCGTCGACGCGCCGGTGGCTGGGGGCTCATGCGACCGATACGAGAGGCAATGCGATTTCCGTGGCCACGCGAACCGAAGTGAAGCACGACGTCGCCGACATCGGCCTGGCCGATGCCGGACGGCTCAAGATCGACTGGGCGGACCGCCAGATGCCGGTCCTCGCCGCCATCCGCGAGCGCTTCGCGGTCGAACACCCATTCGCCGGATGGCGCATCAGCGCCTGCCTGCACGTCACCGCGGAGACGGCGAACCTCGTCCGCACCCTGGCCGATGGCGGCGCCGACGTCGTGCTCTGCTCGTCGAATCCACTCTCGACGCAGGACGACGTGGCGGCCGCGCTGGTCGTCCACTACGGCATTCCCGTCTACGCCATCAAGGGCGAGGATCGCGACTCGTACTACGCGCACATCGGTTCCGCGCTCGACCATCGGCCCCAGGTCACCATGGACGACGGCGCCGACCTCGTGAACGAGCTGCATACGAAGCGCACGGAGCTCCTGGACGAGGTGATCGGCGGCACCGAGGAGACGACCACTGGCGTCATCCGCCTGCGAGCCATGGCCAACGCCGGCAAGCTTCGCTACCCGGTGGTGGCGGTGAACGAGGCGCTGACCAAGCACCTGTTCGACAACCGCTACGGCACCGGCCAGAGCGCGATCGACGGCATCCTACGCGCAACGAACATCCTGTTCGCCGGCAAGACCGTGGTGATCGGCGGTTACGGCTGGGTCGGCCGCGGCATCGCCTCCCGGGCGCATGGCATGGGTGCCAACGTCGTCGTCTGCGAGGTCGATCCGGTGCGCGGCCTGGAGGCCGCCATGGACGGCTTCCGCGTCATGAACGCGGCCGCGTCGGCGTCGGTCGGCGACGTCTTCATCAGCGCAACCGGCAACCTGAACGTCTGGGGACGGGTCCACTTCCCGGTCATGCCCGACGGCGCCATCCTGGCAAATGCCGGCCACTTCAACGACGAGTTCGAGCTCGGGGCCCTCGAGGAGCAGGCGGTCTCGTCGCGCGAGGTTCGCCCCTTCACCAGGGAATACCTGATGCCAGACGGGCGGCGCATCTACGTGCTCGCCGATGGGCGCCTCGTCAACCTCGGCGCGGCCGAGGGGCACCCGGCCATGGTGATGGACATGAGCTTTGCTGGCCAGGCGCTCGGCCTCGAGTGGCTTCACGCACACGTCGACGAGCTCGATCCGATCGTTTACGGGATCCCCGACGAGATCGACCGCGACATTGCGCGACTCAAGCTCGAGAGCATGGGGATCCGGATCGACCCGATGACGCCGGAGCAGAAGGCCTACAGCGAGTCGTGGGAGTCTGGAACCTGAGGTCGCGCAAGCCCCATTAAATAAAGGTTTGCCAGATGCGCGCCGCGAACCTTTAGCGTATCGTCTCGTCTGCGGGGAACGACCCGGGGGAGACGATCGGAGACCGGAGCGCCGGGGGGCGCTCGGGGGGAGCCGGTCGCCGGGGTCGCCACCGCCATCACCACCGAAAACGCCGCCGCCGCGCCGCTGCGCCGCTGCGGCTCGGGACGGCCGTCGATCGGGGGGCATCCGATGAGTATCATCGCGGCGATGGTCCGCGTGAGCAGCCCCGTGTTCGTGGGGCGAGCGGCCGAGCTTGAACGGCTCAGCCACGCCCTCGAGCTGGCGGCCAGCCACCGACCGGCGACGCGGCTCGTGGGTGGCGACGCCGGCATCGGCAAGACACGCCTGATCGCCGAGTTCCTGTCCGCGGCGCGCGAATCGGGGAGCTGCGTCCTCGTCGGCGACTGCGTGCAGATGGGCGAGACGGGCGGCCTGCCGTACGCGCCCTTCGTCGGTGCCATGCGGCCGTTGCTCCGTTCGATGCCGCGTGAGCGCCTGGACGAGCTGATCGGCCTGGGCCGTGCGGAGCTCTCGCTACTGCTGCCCGACCTCGGGATCGGCACGGAGCGCCGCGATCACGGTCGAGACGAGCTCCCCGGGGCCGGGGTGGCGCAGGCGCGACTCTTCGAGATCGTCTTCGGCCTCCTGCGGCGCCTGGCGGACGACCAACCGCTCGTGCTCGTGCTCGAGGACCTCCATTGGGCCGACTCCTCGACCCGGGATCTCCTCCTCTTCCTTGTCCGGAACGCTCGCGATGAGCCGTTCCTCGTCATTGGCACGTACCGATCCGACGAGCTTCACCGACGTCATCCGCTGCGACCGCTCCTGGCCGAGCTCCAGCGCCTCGATGGCGTCGACGGCATCGAGCTCGGCGCCTTCGGCGCCGAGGAGCTGCGCGAGCAGCTGGCCGGCATCACCGGCGCCGCGCCGCCGGCCGACCTCGTGTCGGCCGTGCTGAGCCGATCCGGAGGCAATCCGTTCTTCGTCGAGGAGCTCATGGCCGCCGGCGAGGCTGGTCTTGCCCTGCCACGCAGCCTGCGAGACACGCTCGAGGATCGCGTGCGCCGGCTGCCGCCCGATGCGCAGCGCCTCCTGCGCATTGCGTCCGTCGCGGGGGCCGCCGTCGAGCATCGCACGCTGGCCGAGGTCGCCGACCTCGCCGAGCCCGTCCTGACCGAGGCGATTCGCGAGGCGGTCGAGAGCCATCTCCTGGTGCCCAGTCCGCCCGAGGAGATCCCGGGCTACCGGTTCCGGCACGCCCTCGTGCAAGAGGTCGTGTACGAGGAGCTGCTGCCCAACGAGCGCACGCACCTCCACGCGGCGTACGCGCGCGCGATCGAGCATCGGGCCCAGGGCACGCCGCAGGACCGAGCCGGGATCGCGGCGCAGCTCGCTCACCATTGGTCGATGGCGCACGAGCTGGAACGTGCCCTGCCGGCGACGCTCGCCGCCGCGCGCGCCGCGTCGGCGGCTTTCGCCTTTCCCGAGGCGCAGGCATTCCTCGAGCGCAGCCTCGAGCTGTGGCCGAAGGTCGACCCGTCGGCGCTGCCGGGAGGGTTCGATCGGACCGCGCTGCTCGAGGAGGCAGCCGAGGCCGCGGCCCAGGCGGGCGACGCGCGGCGCTCGATCGACCTCGTGCAGGCGGCTCTCGCCGACACCGATCCGCTGCGGGACCCGGCGCGCAGCGGCGTGCTCCATCACCGGTTGGCGTGGTACCTGAACGAGTCCGGCGACTGGCAGTCCGGCGTGGCCGCCATGGAGCGTGCCGTCGCCCTCATACCGATCGATCCGCCGACGCCCGAACGTGCCGAGGTCCTCTCCGACCTGGCGCACTCCCTCATGGTGCGAAGCCGCTTCAGCGAGTCGATGGCGCTGGCGGAGGCCGCGCTCGCCATCTCGCGCGCCGTCGGCGCGCGGTCGGCAGAGGCGCGCGCGCTGAATGCCCTCGGCCTCGACCTGGCATGCCGGTCAGACCTCGAGCGCGCCCTCCCGATCCTGCGTGACGGCCATCAGCTCGCGATCGAGCTCGGCGATCCCCAGGCGCTGTTCCTCACCTCGGTCGGGCTGGGATGGGCGCTCGACGAAGCCGCCCGCCATGCCGAGTCGCTGGAGCTCGCACTGGCGTCCCGCGATCGGATGCGCGCCCTCGGCGCGGAGGCGCGCTTCGGCGGCCAGCTGACGTCGAAGGCGTCCCGCGCGCTCTACGAGCTTGGCCGCTGGGACGAGGCGGCGCAGCTCATGGACGAGGCGATCGCGGCAGCGCCGACGCGCTATGCCATGCGCTGGCTCCTCTCGAACCGGATCCGCCTCCTGGTGCATCGCGGCCGGCTGGGCGCCGCACGACGCGACCTGCTCACCTACGAGGCGCTCGGGGAGCGGGTGGTCGGCCCCGACCCCGACCTGATCGGATGGCGTCGCGCGGAGCTGGCCCTGGTCGCAGGCGAGCCGCTCGCCGCGCGGCGGCTGATCTCCGAGACCCTCGAGCGGCTGGTCGAGCCCGAGGTCGACAGCGACGCACGCGGCTTCCTCCTCACCGGCCTGCGCGCCGAGGCGGACGAAGGCGACGCGGCACGGAGCGCCCGCGCCGCCGATCGCGAGGCCGCGGCCGTCCGTCGGAGCGAGGAGCTGGTCGACCAGATGCGGCGCCACGTTGCGCGCGTTGCCGAGATCGCCTCCCGGCCCGCGCGGCCCATCGACGCCGACCTCGCGCTGGCTGAGGCGTACGCGGGCCGTGCCCGCGGCATCTCCGACGTATCGGCCTGGGAGGCGGCAGTCGACGGACGCCGTGCGCTGGGGCGGCCGTTCGAGATCGCGTCCGTGCTGGCCGAGCAGGCCGTGGTCCTGATCGCCGCCCGCCGGCGCGAGGACGGCGCATCGGCGCTGGCGGAATCGCATGCCATCGCCAGCGACCTCGGCGCGCGACCGCTGCTGGGGGCGGTCGAATCGCTCGCGCGACGAGCGCGGATCGGCCTCGAGGGTGTCGACACCGCCGAGGACGCCGCGGATCGCATCGGCCTCACCAAGCGCGAGCGCGAGGTCCTGTCCCTGCTGGCCGACGGGCGCAGCAACCGGCAGATCGGCGACGAGCTGTTCATGGCGGAGAGCACGGCCGGCGTCCACGTCAGCCGCATTCTCGGCAAGCTGGGCGTCACGCGCCGCAGCGAGGCGGCCGTGGTGGCCCACCGCCTGGGCCTGTCGCGGATCAGCTGACGCGCCGGTCCCGCGCTGGCACGAGTGCCGCGAGCCGGTCCACCAGGCGCCGGACCTCGTCCTCGGTGTTGTAGAACGCCGGGGAGCAGCGCACGATCCCGGGTCGGAAGTCGACGATGATCCCGTCGTTCGCCAGCGCGTCCACGGCGGGCTTCGGGTCGGACACCGCGATCGGCACGATGCCGCCGCGCTCGACGGCCGAGCGCACGGCGTTCACCGCCAGCCCGGCGTCGTCGGCCAGGCCGATGAGCAGGTCGCCCAGGTCGCGCGT
>CAYYDA010000095.1:0-6569 GCA_964470495.1 uncultured Steroidobacteraceae bacterium
GCACCGGCCGCGTCATCTGCTGCCGGAGGCGGCCGCCGGCGGTCGCGTGCCTGGCCGGTCGCGGCCCTCGTCGGCATCGCCGCCTTCGCCATGGTCACGGCGGTCGTCCTGGCCAATGCGCGACCCGATGGCCTGACCGACGCCTCGCCGACGGCGTCCGCCACGCAGTTCGAGTCGCCGACGCCCGGCGGCGAAGCCGGATGGCTGGAGGGCGAGGTGGAGCGGCTGGCGGAGGGCTGCGGTGAGGAGCGAGCGCAGGCGGAACAGTCGACGCTGGCCACGCTGAGCAGAGGGGATGCGCGCGACTACGTCGATCAGCTCATCGAGAGTTGCCAGGGCGGAGACGGGGACGACTGAGCGCTCGGTCCCTAGTTGGGCTGGAGGAAGAGCGCGACGATCTGCCCGCCCTCCACGCGGAAGTTGGCCTCGACGTTCATCGGCTGGACGCCCGGTCGGATCACGGTCACATCGGCGACGTAGCTGGAGCCCATGTTGCGACTGTCGTTCGTGAACATGCGGAATCCGTCGCCGGCGCGGATGAACCATCCGCCGACCTTGTCGCGACCGCGCAAGTTCGTGCGCTCGTCCGATCCCGGCACGCTGATGCCCAGCACCGCGTGCTCAGCGAACAGCTCGACCGCCTTCTCGCGGAGGTCGTCGTTGATGAGCTCGAAGAACAGGTCGACGGTCTCGGTGGCTCCCATATTGCGTTCAGTCTAGCGCCCGCGGCGTCGCGGCCCGTTCCTATCGGATTCTCATGTACAGACCGGTATCACCGAATCGGCGCGAGATTTCCTCGTGAACTTGCACGGACGGCAATCCTGAGAGGATTCGGGGGTTCGCCACGCTCGGGCCGACGTTCAGCCCGTCGGCACATCCTGGATACGGGTCTCCCGGTGCAAATCCGATAGGAAACGGTGTCGCTCGGAGCATCCCATGGTCGCTCCCGGTGCCAGACTGTCGCGATGCGGGGGATCGTTGTCCTTCTGACAGCAGTTCGTCGAACTGGTCACGTGGAGCGCTGTGTCCTGGCCGGGTCGATCGTCCCGGTATTGCCCGAAGGCTGGACGATCGAGATGCGTGAGCCCGCACTTCATCAGTTCGAAGTCGCGTTTGTGGACCCAGACGGACGCGTTGCTGCACGCGATGGAGACATCGTGTGGCTCAATGGCACGATGACAGAGGAGCAGCGACCATTCGGCTGCGACCTTGGTACCCGGTTCGACGTCGCGGAGATCGTCCAGGTTCGGACGGCGCGTCCGTGACACAACGCCTCAGTTACCGAGCAGCAGGGGAGAGCCCGCCATGATCCTCATCATCGGAGCCTTCGTGCTCCTTGCCGTCGCCATCGCGTTCGCGGTGCTGCGAACCCGGGGCAGCGCCCAGGTGTTGCGCGACGGCATCGCCGGCAGGATCCCGGTGGCTCCCTGGTTGCTTGTGCTCGGCGCGCTCGCGCTCGTCGGACTGAGCTTCGGGTTCCGCGAGGTGCCCGCTGGTTTCGTTGGCGTCGTGAGCCAGTTCGGTCGCATCCAGCCGACGGAGCTTCCGCCAGGGCTGCACTGGGTGCCACCGATCATCAATCAGGTCACCTACGTCGACACGCGCGTCCGGGCCATCAACGTCGAGGGATACACCGCCGCCAGCCGTGAGCAGCAGGACCTGTTCATGAACCTGACGCTCAACTACCACGTCGACCCCGATCGGGCGTCTGACATCCTCCAGGGGCTGGGGACCGACTTCCAGGCGCGGATCGTGATGCCACGCTTCCTCGACATCCCGAAGAGCGTGACCGACGACTACGGAACCACCCAGGTGCTCAACGCGCGTGACGAGATCCGATCCACGGCGGAGGATCTGCTGGCGGCGGAGCTCGAGCCGTACGGCTTCGTGGTCGACGGCATCAACCTGGAGAACTTCGGCTACAGCGCCGAGTACAACGCGGCCATCGAGCAGCGCCAGATCGCCGAGCAGGAGGTGCAGCGCCAGCAGCAGATCCTGGCCCAGCAGCGCATCCAGGCCGAGCAGGCCGTCGTCCGCGCTGAAGGCGAGGCGAGCGCACGGATCGAGGAGGCACGAGGAGAGGCGGAGGCGAACCGGCTCCTCAGCGAAAGCCTGAACCCGATCCTCCTCCAGTGGCAGGCGATCCAGCGGCTCCAGGACAACATCAACATCGCCCTGGTGCCGTCCGACGGCGGCCTCATCCTGGATGTCGGGAGCCTGCCGATCGCGTCGCCTGAGCCCGAGCCGACGCCGGCGCCATGACGGAACGCCTCCGAATCGGGCTGATCGGCTGGGGAACGGTTGGCTCGGCCCTGGGTGAGCTCGTTCGACGAGGCCCGCTGCCGATCACCCTCGCATCCGTCGCGGTCCGCAACCGTGAGCGGCCGGAGCTGCCGAAGGGCGTCGAGATCGGCGCGCCAGAGGGGGCGCTCGAGGCCGACGTCGTCGTCGAGCTGGCCGGCGGGCTCGATGGTCCCCTCGCCTGGGCGCGCCAGGCGCTCGACCGCGGGACGCCGTACGTCACCGCCAACAAGGCGCTGCTCGCCACGCACGGCAAGGAGCTGGCGGAGCTGGCTGAGCGGCGGGTCGCTGCACTGCTCGGCAGCGCCAGCGTCGGCGGCGGGACGCCGATGATCGAGACGGTCCAGCATCTCGCCGCAACGGGCGACATCGAGCGCATTCGCGGCATCGTCAACGCCACCACGACCTACATCCTGTCGGCCATGGGCGAGGGCCGCAGCTACACCGACGCCCTGCGCGCGGCCCAGGAGGCCGGCTACGCGGAGGCCGACCCGAGCTTCGACGTCGACGGCCGCGACGCCGCCCAGAAGCTGGCCATCCTGGCCTCGGTGGCGTGGGGCAGGTGGCGACCCGAGACGGACGTGAAGACCGAGGGCATCGTCGGCCTGGCGGTGGAGCCCGGCCAGTCCATCCGGCTGGTTGCCGATGCCACGAAGGACCGCCTTTCGGTGAAGCCGGTGTCACTCGACCGATCCGACCCGATGGCCCAGGCGACGGACATCGAGAACGTGCTCGAGGTCACCCTGCGCGACGCCGGCGTGGTTCGCATCTCCGGCCCGGGGGCCGGCGGGCGGGCAACGAGCGGCGCGGTGTACGCGGATCTCGCGCGGCTCGTCGCCGGGGAGCGCCCGATCCTGTTCGGCGACGGATCGGGTATGGTCGCCCGATGAACGGGTGGCCCACGGTTGGCGTGGCTGGCGCTCGCGGCGTCGTCGGCGGCGTCGTCTGCTCGATCCTGGCCGATGCCGGCCTGCCGGCGGAATGCCTGCGCGCCTTCGGCCACGAGGAGGGCAACACGCTCGATTACAGGGGCACTGAGCTCGCCGTTCACATCCTCACCGATGAGCACGCAAAGAACCTCGACGTGCTGTTCCTGGCCGTCGATGGACCGCAGAGTCGCGAGATCATGGCCGGGCCGGGCGCATCGGTCCCGCTGGTGGTCGACAATTCGAGCGCCTTCCGCCTGGCCGATGACGTCCCCCTCGTGGTTCCGGAGGCCAATGCGCACGCCGCCCGCGAGCGCCGCGGCAACCTGATCGCCAACCCGAACTGCACGACCGCCGCGGCCGTGGTCGCCCTCGCGCCCATCCGCGACCTGGCGGGTCTGGCATCGGTCGATCTGGCGTCGTACCAGGCGGTCAGCGGCGCCGGCCGGAAGGGCCTCGACGCATTCGATGCCGAGCGGGGGACCGATCACCGCGATCGCGCGGAAGCATCCCCGTTTCACGGACGGATCGCCGACTCGGTGGTGCCGCAGATCGACGTGCTCGACGACACCGGCTGGAGCGGCGAGGAGAAGAAGATCCACGCCGAGCTGCGCAAGATCCTCGAGATGCCCGACCTCGACGTCGCGGCCACCACCGTGCGCGTGCCGGTGCACACCGGCCACTCGGTCGCGCTGCACATCCGAACCGAACGCGACACCAGCGTCGAGGAGATCGAGGCCGCCCTACGCGCCGCCCCCGGGCTCGAGTACCGCCCCGCGGACGGCTCCGAGCGCCACCCGATGCCCCTCGACGTCGAGGGCCGCGACCCGGTGCTGGTCGGCCGCCTGCGGGCCATTCCCGGCCGCGAGCGCGGTTTCGCGCTCTGGGTGAGCAGCGACAACCTGCGCAAGGGCGCCGCCCTCAACGCCATCCAGAGCGCAGTCGCCGCGGATCCCGATCGCTTCGGGAGGCTTCTCCCGCCGCCGAGGTGAGGGGCCACGATCGAGGAGGCATGAACGCCAGCCTGGATGCGGCGGTTCATGCCCATGCGGCGGCCATGCCCAGCACCGCGCGCAGCCTCCTCGAGCCATTGGTCGCGGCCGACGCGGTGGACCCCTGGCTGCGAGATGCGCTCATGGCCTACCTGCGTCACTTCGTCCGGCTCTTCGAGCACGACGAACCACGCGAGTCAGCCGAGTCGGGGCTTGCCCGGGAGCTGTGCGCCATCGTCGGAAGCGCACCGACCGGCGACGATGATGGGGACGTCACCGCCGCAGAGGCCGAGCTGGCGAAGGGCTTCGCGGAGCGAGGCTATCGCTTCCTGGGAGGCCGCACGCCACCGTACCTGGGAGCCTACATCTGGTCCCGCACGGATGACCGTGGGTTCAGCGTCACGCTGCCGAAGGAGGTGGAGCAGGAGGTGACCGTCCATTTCATGCAGGACTTCCTGATCCGCGGTTGGCTGCATTGGCGAACGTACGGGGAGCAGGGTGCCGGCGGCTGGTACAAGCAGGGCGACCCCGACTGGCCGGACGGGCTGTATGCGGTCGCGGAGCGTTATCCCGACCCGGACGCGAACCGCGCATTCCAGGTCTCCCTACTGGGACATGAAGCCCAGCATGTGGCCGACCATCGCGCTCACCCGGGCCTCACATCGGCCGAGCTCGAGTACCGCGCCAAGCTGGTCGAGCTCATCGGTTTCGCCAGCGTCGACGACCGCCTGCGATTCTTCGTCGCCGATGCGGCCGACGACCCAGAGCAGCCCCATCCGTTTGCGGCCCACCTCATCGTCGGCCGGCTTGCGGATCGCCTCTTCGGACAGTCGGCGACCGAGTCGAATTGGGACGCCGTCCCATACCCGGAGATCAGGCGCGTGGCGGAGGCGCTCCTCGACGAGGACACGGAACGGCTCGCGGCATCCGACTAGACTTGACCCTCCCCCGGGCTGCAGACGAGGTTTCCGCATGCAGACGTTCGCCGACCTGACGAACGAGTTCCTCGACGTCGAGTTCACTGAGTCGCCGGTCCGCGCCAGCGGCCTGGGTCTGACCGAGTACGACGACCGGCTCGACGACCTGTCGGAATCGGCCTTCGAGCGCCGCCGCAGCGCCGACGGCGGGTGGCTCGAGCGGTTCCGCGCCGTGGACGACGGCGATTTGGGCGCCGACGAGCTCATCGACCGCGACCTCGCGATCAGCGTGCTGCGCGGCCGGCAGATCGTCGACGAATACGAAATGTGGCGTCGTCAGCCGGACGTCTACCTGAACCCCGGGATGAGCGGCATCTTCGGCCTCTTCCTCCATCAGCTGCGACCGATGAACGAGCTGGTCGACGCTGCCGTCGCCCGGATGCGTCAGATCCCGGACAACCTCGCCGATGGCAAGCGCAACCTGCGGCCTGAGATGGTGCCTGGGATCTTCCTGGACCGGGCAGCGAACCAGGCCCGCGCGGGTGCGCGTTACGTTCGCGAGATCCTGCCGACCCAGGTCGAGGACGGCGGCCTGCGGGCGCAGTTGGCTGAGGCGGGGGAGGGAGCCGGATCGGCCTACGACGATTACGTCGCGTTCCTGGAGGGCATGCGGCCGGCTGCGTCGGGCGACTTCGTGTTCGGCGAGGAGCGGTACTCGGCGCTTCTGCGCGAGAAGGAGCTCCTCGGCTTCGACGCCCGTGAGCTCCGCGAGCGAGGGCAGGCCGCGTACGACGAGCTGGCGATGGACCTGACCCGATGCGCGCGCGAGCTGCGCGGCACCGATGACTGGAAGGCCGTCCTCGACGAGCTCAACGAGGATCATCCGCGTACGCCGGAGGAGATGCGGGTCGGCTACGAGGAGTGGACCGAGAAGGCGCGGGCGTACCTGCGCGAACATCGGCTCGTCTCGTTTCCGGATGGCGAGGAGTGCGTGGTCCTGCCCTCACCGCCGTTCCAGCGACCGGTGCTGGCCGTGGCGAGCTACATGATGCCGCCGCCCTTCAGCGACCGAATGAAAGGCCACTTCTTTGTGCCGTTCCCGCCCGACGGCGCGTCCGAGGACGAGATCCAGAAGCGGCTCGCATCGAACTCGTACCCGGGAATACCGACGACGGCCGTCCACGAGGCCTACCCGGGCCACCACTGGCACCTCGTCATGTCGAAGGCGAATCCGTCCCGGCTGCGCCAGGTGTTTCGCACGCCCTATTTCAGCGAGGGCTGGGCGCTGTACGCCGAGCGCATGATGCGCGAGCAGGGCTTCTTCACGGACCTGCGTCACGAGATGAACCAGTACGAGGCCACCATCTTCCGGGCCGCGCGAATCGTCGTGGACACCAGCCTGCACATGGGCGACATGACGTGGGACGAGGCGG
>CAYYDA010000096.1:0-6461 GCA_964470495.1 uncultured Steroidobacteraceae bacterium
GAAGACGCAGAGCGCGCTGCTCGAGTGCATGGAGGAGCGGCAGGCCACGATCGACGGCGTCACGTACCCGATGCCGACCCCGTTCATGGTCATCGCCACCCAGAACCCAATCGAGTACGAAGGGACCTTCGCCCTGCCTGAGGCGCAGCTTGACCGTTTCATGCTCCGCCTCCGACTCGGCTATCCGAAGGCCATGGAGGAGCTCGTCATCCTGGACGAGCAGAAGCGCCGCCATCCGCTGACCGAGGTCACGCAGGTGCTCGGCATCGATGAGCTGCGGGAGATGCAGGCCGCCGTCAAGGAGGTCTACGTCGACCAGGCCGTGGCCGAGTACATCGTCCGCCTGGTGCATGCCACGCGCGAGCATCCCGACGTGTATCTGGGGGCGTCCCCGCGTGGCTCGCTGAACCTGTACCGCTCGACCCAGGCCTATGCTGCGCTGGCGGGACGCGACTATGTCATCCCCGACGACGTGAAGCAGCTGGCAGTGGCCGTGCTGGCGCATCGCCTCATCGTCAAGAGCCAGGCGTCGCTGCGCGAGGTCGACCCGGAGCAGATCGTGCGTGAGATCCTCGCCTCGGTGCCGGTGGCCGATGCCGCCGCCGCGGCGGACACCAGCCGGGCCCGGATCTCTTAGGCGCCTCCCGATGGGGCTCGTCAGCCGCCACCTCCGCATGCTGTTCCTGGCCACGGCGCTCGTCGTCGCCGCCTTCAGTACGGGCATCGAATTCCTCTTCTTCCTGACCTACCTGATGGCTGCCATCGGCATCGGCTCCTGGCTCTACGCCCGTCGCGGGCTGAAGGACGTTCGCGCCGACTACCGCGTGCTGAACCCGCGCACTCACGTCGGCGAGGTGCTCCAGGCCATCTACCGCGTCGAGAACCACGACCGCTGGGGCAAGCCGTGGATCGAGTGCTGGAACGAGTCGACCCTGGCCGCGAGCCTGCCGGGCCGCGTCGTCGGCATCCCGGCGCGCAGCACGCGCCAGTGGCTGGCCAAGGTCACCCTGACGCGGCGGGGGAGCTACCGGCTCGGGCCGCTGCGCGTCCGCACGGGTGACCCGTTCGGGCTGTTCAGCAGCGAGATGATGGTCGGGTCGCCGACCAGCGTCGTGGTCTTTCCCGAGGTCGTCCCGCTGCCGAACTGGCGCCTTCCGCCGTCGCCGATCGACGGCACGACGCCGATGCGGCGCCGCTACGAGGCCGCCACCCCGCTGGTGAGCGGCGTGCGCCCGTACGTGCACGGCGACGCCATCAACCGCATCCACTGGCTGTCGAGCGCGCGCCACGGCGAGCTTCACGTCAAGGAGTTCGACCTCGAGCAGGCGGCCGACCTGTGGATCCTGCTCGACCTCGACCGCTCCGTGCACGCGGGCATCGGGACCGATGCGTCGGTGGAAATGGCGGTGACGGTCGCCGCGTCGATCGCGATGCGGACGCTCTCCGATAACCGCTCGGTGGCGATGACGGCATCGGCGCGCCGGCTCCAGGTCCACCAGCCCGATCGTGGCCCGCGTGTCGAGCAGAAGCTGCTCCATCTGCTCGCCAACGTCCAGGCCGACGGCGCCATCCCGCTCGCCGAGGTGCTCAGCGCCACGCTGCCCCAGCTGCGCCGCGGCATGACCCTGTGCATCGTCACCGGCTCCACCGATCGCAGCTGGGTGCGGGGCTTGTCCGCCCTCCGGCGCCGCGGGGTGGCGGCGCTCGTGATCCTGCTCAACCGCACGTCGTTCATCGGCGTCGAGCCGGACGACCACGCGCGGGCCGAGCTCGCAGCCGTCAGGCACGCGCTGGCGGAGTACGACATCGAGCATCGCATCGTGCGCCACGGCGACAACATCGCGGAGACGATCGGTGGGAGGCAGCGGACCCGTGGCTGACCTGCGCGAGCGCGTGCTGTATCCGAAGGCGGGCTGGCTGAGCCTCGGCCTGCTGATCGTGATGGCACTTGCCCTGTCCTGGGCGGTGCAGGGCGCTGAATGGCTCGATCAGATGGAGTTCGTGCCGCCGGTTGCCCTATGGGCAATCGTCGCCGGCGCCGTGCTCGGCGTGCTGCCGCTGAGCGTCGTCGTGACGCTGCCGCTCGGCGCGCTGGTCGGGACGGCGGTCGTGCTGTGGGCAATCGGCGGCGAGTACCACGTCGCGTTCGACCAGGTCGGGCGCGTCGAGGCGCTGCGCGACGACCTCGCGAGCTGGACGATCGTCGTATTACGCACCGGCTACCCGGCGGAGCTGTCGCCGTACGCCATCGGCCTCGGCGCGCTCATGTGGTCGACCGCCTTCATGGCCGCCTACGCGGTGTACCGCCACAACCGAGTGATCGACGCCATCGGACTTCTCGGCGCCGCCATGATCGTCAACCTGTCGGCGACGTTGACCAACCTGTTCGGCCATCTGCTGCTGTTCGTGATCGCGGCGCTGCTGCTGTGGTTGCGTGCGGCGCTCGTCGATCGTCAGGACGGATGGCAGCGCCGACGCGTGAACGAGAACCTGGAGGTTCCCGCCGCGATCCTGCGCTCCGGCATCCTCTTCGCCGGCGCTGCGGTCGTCCTGGCCTGGGTCCTCACCAGTGTCGCGGTGGCCGCGCCCCTGACGAGCGCGTGGCGAAGCTTCGACGGCGTCTGGACGGGCGTGCGCGACCAGTTCGAGGGCGCGTTCGGTGGCCTCACGAACCCCCAGTCACGGATCACCGGCAGCAGCTTCGGGTCCAGCTTCACGGTCTCCGGGACCTGGATCAGCAACGACGACGAGGCCCTCACCGTGGCGGCGTCGCGCCCCGTCTACCTGCGCACCGGCACCTACGACATCTACAACGGCCGTGGGTTCGAGCGCAGCGAAAGCACGCGTCGCCAGGTCGCGCCGGGCGATCCGCTGTTCACAGGCCCGACGCCGGAGCGCCCGAGCGAGGTGGAGGCCTTCGAGCTCGAGACGATCGCGATCCAGATGCACCAGACGTTGGGGCGGAACCTGTTCACCGCGGGCGCGCCGCTCCGCATCTACGCGCCGGTCGTCATCCTCGAATCGTCGGCGCAGCCCGTGCTGGGCGGCATCGAGGCCGCCAACCCGATCGGTGATGGCGAGGGCTACCAGGTTGACGTCGCCCTCAGCCGGGCGAGCGCAGCCCAGCTTGCCGTCGCCGGCGAAGAGTATCCAGAGGTTGTGCGCGAGCTCTACCTGAGCACGCCCGGACTGACCGACCGAGTCGCCCAGCTTGCCCGGACCATCACCGAGGGCCTCACGAACCCGTACGAGCGGGCGGACGCACTCGCCGACTTCCTGCACAGCGACCCGACGTTCACGTACACGACGAACCCGGGGCCGCCCGCGCCCGACGAGGATCTCGTCGACTTCTTCCTGTTCGACGAGAACGGGCGGACAGGGTATTGCCAGTACTACGCGAGCGCCATGGTCGTCATGGCGCGCTCAGTCGGGCTTCCGGCACGCGTCGCCGTCGGCTTCGCGCCGGGCGCGCGGCAGGAGGACGGCACGTACCTCGTGCGCGAGGCTAATGCGCACGCTTGGGCCGAGATCTACTTTCCCGGCTACGGCTGGCAGATCTTCGAGGCGACGAAGTCGATCAACCCCCAGTTCACCCGCGAGAGGGGTGACCCCAATGCCGTACTGCCACCGCTCACGGGCCGCGACCCGCTCCTCGACTTCGAGGCCGGAGACATCGCTCGGAACCCGGTCAACCCGCTTCCCTCGTTCGACGTCGTCGAGGGTGGCGTCGACCCGTTAAACCCGGGTGCAGCTTCGTCCGTCGACCAGGCGCGCAGCGGCAACGCGCTCCTCATCGCGGTGATGGTGCTGGGTGCCACGGCCTTTATCGTGCTCCGGTTCCGGCATCTCCAGCGCCGATGGAGGCTCCTCCCGGCCGGCGACCGAGCGTGGCAGCGCATGACCCTGGCCGCCGATCGCGCCGGCGTCGGTCCGCGCCCGTCCGAGACCGTCTACGAGTACGCCGGCTGGCTCGAGGAGCAGCTGCCGCGCCACATAGAACCGATCCGCACGGTTGCGGACGGGAAGGTCTGGCAGTCGTACTCCGGACGCAAGATGTCGGCGACCGCCTCGTCGCGCCTCGATGCGGCCTGGACCAGCCTGCGCCTGCCGCTCGTCGGCCTTGCCCTGCGTCGCTGGCTCCGCAATCTATTCCGGCGCCGCGACTAGGGGCAGATTACAGGGCCAGCGGACGCCCCTCGGCCTCGTCGACGTGCGTGTCGGTACGGCCCAGCAGGTGGAGCGTGTCGTTCCAGCGATCGAGCCGCCAGCCTGCGTCGATCGCGGTGCAGATGCCGAGCGAGGCGTTGTCGACGTCGAGCGTCCACGACGCCACGCCATCGGCGCGCAACAGGACGCGGGCGAGGATGCGGAGCGTGCCGCCGTGGCTCACCAGGCAGACCGGCCACGCTCCCGGACCGGTCTCCAGCTCGGCGAGGAGCGCGGACACCCGCTCCGTTGCTGACTCGATCGGCTCGCCGCCGGGCGGCTGCCTGATGCCCGCGTCACGGCGCCACGCGGCATAGCGATCGGCGTCGGCCACGGCCAGGTCGGCGTGGGTGCGGCCCTCCCACTCACCCTGGCCGATCTCGATGAGCCGCACGTCCGCATCCACCGCGACCCCGACGGCGCGGCCGATGACCTCCGCCGTCTGCATTGCGCGGGCGAGGGTCGAGCTTACGATCGTCGCGGGCCGCCGATCGGGGTCGCCGGCAAGTCGCTCCGCCAGGAGCTCGGCTTCGGCGCGTCCCTCGTCGCCCAGGGGAGGATCCAGGTGTCCCTGGAACCGGCCCTCGCGGTTCCAGTCCGTCACCCCGTGGCGGACGAGGAGCAGGCGACGATCGGTCACCGAGCGCCGGCGGTCTGCGCCTCGAACGCCTCGCGCGCTGCGCGGCCGGCGGCCGCGCCATCGGCTTCGTGACCGAACTCGGGCAGCGTGCCGCCCATGATCTCGAGCGCCTCGACCATCTCGTCGATCCCGACGTCGCCCATGTGGCCGAAGCGCAGGATCTTGCCGGCCCACTTGCCCTGGCCGCCGGCGATGACGAGCCCCTTCGCGCGCATGGCGGCGTTGAACGAAGCCCATGCCACGTCGTCGGGCAGCCAGGCCGCAGTGACCGTCGCGGAACGATGCTCAGGCGGTGCGACCGGGCGCAGGCCGAGCTCCTCCATGCCGGCCACGACCCCGGTCGCGATCGCCGCGTGGCGCCGCCACGTGCGCTCGCGCCCTTCCGCGCGGAGGCGCCCCACGCCGACGCGGAGGCCGTAGAGGATGCTGATCGCCGGCGTCCACGGGGTCTGGCCCTTCTCGGCCCAGGTGCGTGCCTCTGCGAAGTCCCAGTAGAAGCGCGGCATCTTCGCCTGCTCACCCGCGGCGCGCGCTCGCTCGCTCACCGCCGCGATCGCGATGCCCGGCGACGCCATCCATGCCTTCTGGCTGGCGCTCACCACCAGGTCGACGCCCCAGTCGTCCATCTCGAACCGCATCGCGCCGAGCCCGCTGATGCCGTCGACGATCAGGAGGGGATCCCCCGGTGCTGCGCGGATGACCTCGGCCAGCTCGCGCATCGGGTTCGCGACACCGGTGGACGTCTCGTTGTGGGTGACGAGCACGGCCCGGTACGGCTCTGCCGCCGCCAGGTGGGCGCTCAGCGTCTCAGGGTCCGCCGCGGTGCCCCACTCGACCTCGAAGCGGTCGACGGCAGCCCCGAACGCGGTCGCAATCTGGGCGAATCGGTCGCCGAAGGAGCCGATGGTGACCGCCAGGACGCGGTCACCGGGTGAGAGGCTGTTGACGATGGCCGCCTCGAGGGCGCCCGACCCGGATCCAGTCAGGAGCAGGATCTCGCTCGTGGTGCCGATGAGCTCGGCGAGGCCGGCGGACGTCTCTGTCAGCAGCTCCGCGAACTCGGTGCCGCGGTGGTCGATCATTGGCTGCGCCTGCGCCTCGCGGACGGCGGCCGGGATGGGCGTCGGACCGGGGGTCCGGAGATTCTGTTCCATGTCGCGCATCATAATCCGCGCATGCCCCGTCGCCGATCGACCCAGGACGCCACCGAGCAGCTCTTCGGCGACGCCGTGATCCCCGACGCGCCGCTGGCCGCCCGGATGCGACCACGGTCGCTCGACGAGTTCGTCGGGCAGCCCCATCTCGTCGGCGAGGAAGGGGCGCTGACTCGGGTCGTCACACCGGGTCACCGGCCCTCGCTCATCCTGTGGGGCCCGCCCGGCAGTGGCAAGACGACCCTGGCGCGGCTCCTGGCCGACCGCGCTGGCGGGACGTGGCGCCAGCTCTCCGCCGTCACCAGCGGCGTCGCCGACATCCGCGCCCTCGTCGCCGAGGCGAAGGCCCTGCGCGAGGCCGGCGGCCACACGATCGCGTTCATCGACGAGCTGCATCGGTTCAACAAGAGCCAGCAGGACGCGCTGCTGCCGCACGTCGAGGACGGCACGATCGCGCTGAT
>CAYYDA010000097.1:0-6378 GCA_964470495.1 uncultured Steroidobacteraceae bacterium
GGCGAGGTGCGGCTCGCGCCACGCGCGCAGCCGTGCCTCGAAGCGCCCGGTCGCCTCGAGCGTGTCGGCGATCTCGATCAGCTCGGTCGGCGTCAGGCGGCCTCCGCGGCTCGCTCGCTCGAGCGCGACCCGGATGTCTCGCGCTCCACCAATGCCGGCCTGGGCCTGGTCGTCGAGCAGCCGGCCGGCCTCATCCGTCTGGTCCTGGACGAGGGCGACGTGGGTCGGGTCCGCTACTGGCCGGAGTGCCAGCGCTAGCTCGCGCCCGGGCTCGAAGCTCGTGTGCGTCGCCAGCTGCTCGACGATCGCGCCGAATTCCAGTGCTCGGAGTGTGCCGTCGTCGGCCGCGCCCGACGTTGGGTCAGCGGCGGGAGACGTGCGGGTCATCGGCGATCCAGAAGCGCATTGGGCGTGCCGCCCACGAACCCGCGTAGGCGATGCCAACGCGTGGTCCGTCGCGGACGGGTGGCATCGATCCGGTGCGCGGCTCGACGTGGACCGGCCCGGTGAGCAGGTCCGCGCCGTTGAGCGATCGATCGACCCCCAGCGCCTGCCCGACGTTGCCCGGTCCCGAGGCCAGCCGGACGACCGGCGCCCGATCACCTCGGCGCGCCCGGGCAAGGGGAACTCCCTCGTCGATCTCCAGGGCGCGAATGAGGACCGCCTCCGGCTTGTCGGCAGGGCCGGTCACGACGTTCATGCAGTGGTGCAGCCCGTAGATCAGGTAGACGTACAGGTGGCCGGGCGGCCCGAACATGACCGCGTTGCGTGAAGTCCGCCCACGAGACGAGTGTGCCGCGAGGTCCTCCGGGCCGGCGTAGGCCTCCACCTCGACGATACGACCACCGACCACGCCGTCGGCCGACGCGTGGACCAGGCGGGCGCCGAGCAGGTCGCGAGCGACCGCCTCGGCCGGTCGGTCGAACCAGGTCCGCGCCGCGGCCCGGCCGGCCGGCGCGGCGATCACGGGTCGAGGATGTCGGCGATCTCGCGCGGGACGAATGGGCGCGCCAGGAAGCCGGCGGTCGGGATGATCGTTTCGCGGAAGAACTGCACGAGCACCGAGTCATTGAGCGCTTCGTAGTAGCTGGCCATCCATCCCCCGGTCTGCCCGCCAGTCATGAAGAAGCTGTCGAGCACGAGCAGCTGGAAGGTGATGACCATCGCCGCGAAGATCAGCCCGAAGATGGCGCCGCCGATCTCGTCGAGCTGCTTCACGATAGGCAGCCGGGTTCCGTGATACAGCGCCCGGATGATGAAGAATCCGGCGATGAGGAAGCCGAAGAAAAGGATGACGAAGACCAGCAGCTCCCGGCCCTCGGGCGTGAAGGCGCGCCAGAAGCTGAGGAGGTCGATGATCGGCCCCTTGAGCTGCGCGGCAAGCACGAACGCCACGATCACGGCGATAGCGTTCAGCACATAACGGATCATGCCCTGCGTGAAGCCGGCGAAGACGCCGGCGATCAGGGCGAAGACGATCACCAGGTCGAACCAGGTCAGCTGCCCGATCACATCCACGCGTTGCACTCCTTAGCCGGGTCGGCGATGCCGAACACGTGGCCGTCACGGGCTCGGGCGGCCGCAAGGGTACCAGTCGCCTGCAGCGGGCGACAAGACGCCGACGGTCCTAGCGGATCTCCGCTCCGAGATGATGCTGGAGCGACCCACGCACCTTGTTCAATGCCTTGTCGACCGCCTTCGTGTCGCCGGGTACGTCGGGCTGGAAACGGAACGACACGGCATAGCTGACGCGGCCGGGGCCGATCTGCTCGCCGCGGTAGGCGTCGAAGAGCCTGATCTCGTCCAGCAGCGGGCCTGCGCTCATGCGTGCGATCCGCAGCAGCTCGCCGACGGGGGTCGCCTCGTCGACGACGACGGCAAGATCCCGGTCGACGGGCTGGGCCGCAGACACCGGTCGCGAGCGGCGTTCGGGCGGCACGAGGTCCAACAGGCGGTCCAGGCTGAGCGCCGCATCCACCGGACGCCCGGTCAGGCCCCAGGCCTCGGCGACCGCGGGATGGACCTCGCCGATCGACCCGTAGGCATGTCCGCCGGCATCGGCGATGACTCCCGTCCTGCCGGGATGGCGGTGCGGGTGGCGAGTGGCGGGCTCCTCCGGTCGGTAGGACGGGCGCGGGGCGCCGAGCGCATCGTGGAGCGCGTCGATAATGCCCTTGAGGTCGGCCACGTCGGTTGCCCGTGGAGCCTCGCCGGGATACGAAGGCGCAGCGACGCCCGCCAGGATGATCCCCAGCTCCCATGATTCGTAGCGTCCGGTGCCGGCCGTCTTCGCACGGCGGTCGCGCGGCGTCGGACCCTCGGGTTGATACCAATAGACCTTGCCCACATCGAACAGGCGCACGTCATTCAGGCGGTTGCGCGCGTTCTCGGCAAGCCCGCCAAGGAGCGACGGATACAGCACCGGCCGCAGGATGGCGTGGTCCTCGCTCAGCGGGTTGAACAGGCGGATGAGCTCGCTCCCGCTTGACGCGTATCGCGTTCGCTCCAGGTCCTCCGGGCCGATGAGCGCGTGGCTGACCATCTCGTCCAGGCCGAGCCCGGCAAGGATGCGGCGCACCCGGTGGCGGGGCGCACTCGGGTCGGACCGATACGGCGGCAGGGCGGCGCGCGGCAGCCTGCCGGGAACGTTCTCGTATCCGTGGGCGCGCGCGACCTCCTCCGCCACGTCGGCGTCCGAGGCGACGTCGAGCCGATGTGCCGGCACGCTGACCTGGAGGTCGTCTCCCGTCCCCACCACCACGAATTCGAGCGGCGCCAGGAGCTCCCGCATTCGCTCAGCGGTGAGCTCGATGCCGAGCAGGCGTGCCGTTCGCTCGACGCTCACCGCCACGTGGCGCGGCTCCTTCGGTGCGGGATCGTTGTCGACGATGCCGCGCGCAACGCGCGCGCCGGTGATCTCCGCGATCAGCTTCGCCGCGCGATCGGCGGCGTAGCGCGGCAGGTCGTGGCCGATCCCCTTCTCGTGGCGCATGCTCGCCTCGGAACGGAGGCCGAGGCGCCGAGCGGTGTTGCGGATGGTCGGCCCGTGGAAGATCGCCGACTCGAGGATCACGTTCGTCGTATCGGCCCCCACCTCCGTTGAGGCGCCGCCCATGATTCCGGCCAGGCCGATCGCCCGCCCCTCATCAGCAATCACAAGCATCCGGTCGTCGAGCGTTCGCTCGACATGGTCGATCGTCTCGAGCCGCTCGCCGTCGCGCGCCCGACGCACAACGATCCGGCCGCCGGGCACCGCATCGGCGTCGTAGGCATGCTGTGGCTGTCCCAGCTCGTGCATCACGTAGTTCGTCACGTCGACGACTGCGCTGATCGGTCGCATGCCGGCCGCGATGAGCCGCCGCTGCATCCACTCGGGCGACGCTCCGTTCGCCACGCCACCGAGCCATCGTGCCGTGAAGCGCGGGTTCAGCTCCGGCTCCTCGATACGGACCGAGACGTGGGAGGCGGCATCCTCATCGGACTCGGTGACCGTGGCGTCCGGCAGGCGCAGCTCGCTTCCCGTGAAGGCCGCGATCTCACGCGCCAGCCCGACCATGCTCAGTGCGTCACCCCGGTTCGGCTTGACGTCGACGTCCAGGACGATGTCGCCGACCAGCTGCTCCAATGGCGTCCCGAGCGCGATTTCGTCGCCGTGCCCCAGGATGTGGATGCCATCCGTATCGGTCCCCAGGCCCAGCTCGATTGCGCTGCACAGCATCCCGTTGCTCACCTCGCCGCGGATCTTGCTGCGCTCGATGCGCCGATCCCCCGCCAGCACCGCGCCAACCAGCGCGGCCGGGACCAGCTGTCCGACCTCCAGGTTCTGCGCGCCGCACACGATCTCGAGCTCGCCGCCCGCCTCGCCGACGTCGACGCGCGTCAGCCACAGCGTGTCCGCGTTCGGGTGGCGCCGCACGTCGAGCACCCGCCCGACGACGACATCGGTCCAGCCGGCGCCGGCCGTCTCGACGGCGCTGACCTCCATGCCGCGCATCGTCAGCTCGTCGGCCAGCTGGCGTGGCGACAGGTCGAAGCTCACGTACTCGCGTAGCCAGGAGAGCGGAACGCGCATTTCAGCTCCCCTGCGCGAACTGGGTCACGAAGCGCAGGTCGGCGCTGAAGAAGAGCCTGATGTCGCCGACGCCGTGACGCAGCATCGCCATCCGGTCGGGGCCCATCCCGAATGCATAGCCCTGGTACTCGGCCGGATCGAAGCCGCCGTTGCGCAGCACGGTCGGATGGACCATGCCGGCGCCCAGGATGGTCATCCAGCCGCTGCGCTTGCAGGCCGGGCAGCCCTCGCCACCGCAGACCAGGCAGCCGATGTCGAACGCGACGCTCGGCTCCGTAAACGGGTAATAGCCGGGACGGAATCGGGTTCGTACATCGCGGCCGTAGATCGCTCGGGCAACCTCCTCCAGCATGCCCTTGAGGTCGGCAAGGCTCGTGTCTCGGTCGACGACCAGGCCCTCGACCTGGAAGAACTCGAAGGCATGGCTCGCATCGACCGCCTCGTAGCGAAAGCAACGGCCGGGCGTGAGCACGCGAATCGGTGCGTCGAGGGCCTGCATCGCGCGCATCTGGACCGGGCTCGTGTGGGTGCGCAGGATCGTGCCGTCCTTCGCCGGCTCGGGATGCCCCGCCTCGACGCTCCCCGGCTCGGCAACGAACAGCGTGTCCCACAGGTCGCGCGCCGGATGGTCGGGCGGGATGTTGAGCAGCTCGAAGTTGTACGCCTCGGTCTCGACCTCGGGACCTTCGAACACCTCGAACCCGTACGCGTGGAAGATCTCGCGCAGGTCGCGCATCAGCGTCTGGACGGGGTGGAGATGGCCGACCGCCAGCGGCCGTCCGGGGGCGGACATGTCGATCGCCTCGGCCTCCAGGCGCGTGTGGAGATCGGCTCCGCGGAACGAATCGAGCCGGTCTTCAACGTCGTCGATTAGCTCGGAGCGCACCTCGTTCGCGAGCTTTCCCAGCTCGGCGCGCAGTTCGACTGGGACGGAGCCCAACTGCTTCAGGAGCGTGGTCAGCGCACCGGAGCGACCGAGCAGATCGCGACGCAGTTTCTCGACGTTATCGGCACTCGACGCGCTCGCGATGCGGTCCCGCGCCGAGCTGCGCAGTTCCTCCAGGTCGGTCCGTAAATCGCTCATCGTCGTCAGTTACCAATCACCGGCGGCTTATACCAGCGGGCAGTCCCTGATGCGTCCCAGTCTGCGCCTGGTTGAGCGCAGGACATCGCCAGTGGGGCCGGCCGTAACGTCATCTCGTCGCCTAAGCCAACCCAGGTTGGCAGGTGGCGATGAATGGTGCGCGCACTCGTCGTAACGGGTGTGGTTGGTAGCTGTCGGTGCTGCATCGGTCCGTCATCAATCATCGGTGAAAACGAACGACCCCGCCCCGGATTCGGGACAGGGTCGGAGGGGACCGGCGGCGAACCGCCGGTCAGCTGGCAAAGGTGGCTTTGGCGGTCTCGACCATCGCCGCGAAGGCGGCGGGCTCCCGAATTGCCATATCGGCCAGGATCTTCCGATCGACCTCGACGCCGGCGGACTTGAGGCCGGCAATGAAGCGGCCGTACGGCACGCCGTGCTGGCGCGAGGCGGCGTTGATGCGCTCGATCCACAGACGACGCATGTCGCGCTTGCGGTTGCGGCGGTCACGGTAGGCGTACACGAGGGCATGGATGAGCGCCTCGCGCGCCGGACGGATCAGCTTCGAACGGGTGCCGCGACGGCCCTCGGCTCGATTCAGCAGTTTCTTGTGGCGCTTGTGGGCAGCGACGCCGCGCTTGACGCGTGACATCGGCTACTTCGCCTTGCCGGCGTACGGCATCAGGCGCTCGAGGGCGCTGCGATGGGTGTCGGAGGCCTCGGCCACGCCCGCGTAACGGCGCGTGCGGCGACTCGACTTGATCTCGAGGTGGTGGCCGCGCATCGCCTTGGGTCGGACCCACTTCCCGGATCCGGTCTTCCGATAGCGCTTGGCCGTCCCTTTATGGGTCTTCATCTTCGGCATCTGGTTACGGTCCCTGCTGCGCCGGCGCCTCGCTCGTCGCCGGAGCGGTCGGCTCACGAGGTGGAGCCGGGCTCTTGGCGGCGATCGCGTCACCGATGGTGTCACCGGCAGCAGCGGAGGTGTCCGCTTCGCCGTTCTCGCTCTTCTTCTCGGCCCGCTTCTCGACCGGGGCCATGACGATGTACATGCTGCGACCCTCGAGCAGCGGCTGCCGCTCGATGGTCCCGTGCTCGGCCAGCACCTCGGCCGTGCGCATCAGCAGGTCGCGCCCGAGGTTCGAGTGGCTGATCTCGCGGCCGCGAAAGCGGACGGTGACCTTGACGCGATCCCCCTTGTCGAGGAACTCGGCCGCTCGCC
>CAYYDA010000098.1:0-6266 GCA_964470495.1 uncultured Steroidobacteraceae bacterium
CGCCAAGGCCGATCGCGTGGCAGCGGCCTTCAAGATCATCCTGGACGACCCGAACGTTAAGGCCATCCTCATCAACATCTTCGGCGGCATCACCCGCGGCGACGAGGTTGCGCGCGGCATCGTGGAGGCCCGCTCTCACCTGACGCGCGAGGTGCCCATGGTGGTCCGCATCGTGGGCACCAACGCGGACGAGGCCGAGCCGATCCTGGCCGAGGCGAACCTGATCACGGCCAGCTCGCTGGATGACGCCGCCGAGAAGGCGGTCGCTGCCGCCGGAGGTCCGGCGTGAGCATCCTCGTCAACACAGAGACGCGCCTCCTCGTCCAGGGCATCACGGGGCGGGAGGGCGAGTTCCACTCGACGGCCATGCTCGAGTACGGCACCAACATCGTGGCCGGTGTGACGCCGGGCAAGGGAGGCCAGTCGGCGCTGGACGGGCGAGTCCCCGTCTACGACACAGTTGCGGAGGCGGTCGAGCAGACCGGCGCGAACGCGAGCTGCATTTTCGTGCCCGCGGCCTTCGCGCCCGACGCGATGCTCGAGGCGGCGACCGGCGGGCTCGCCCTCGTCGTCTGCATCACCGAGGGTGTCCCCGCGCTCGACATGCTTCGCGTCTATCACGTCCTGAAGCAGAAGGGCGTGCGGCTCATCGGTCCGAACTGCCCCGGCATGACGAGCGTCGGCGAGGCCAAGGTCGGCATCATCCCGGGCAACATCCACGCGCGCGGGTCGGTCGGCCTGGTGTCGCGCTCGGGCACCCTGACCTACGAGGTCGTGCAGGCCATGACCGATGCCGGGATCGGCCAGACCACAACCGTCGGCATCGGCGGCGACCCGATCGTCGGGACGTCCTTCGTCGACGTGCTCGACATGTTCAACCAGGACCCGGAGACCGAGGCGATCGTGATGATCGGCGAGATCGGGGGCGACGAGGAGGAGAAGGCGGCCGCCTTCTGTGCCCGCGAGGTCCGCAAGCCGATGGCGGCGTTCATCGCCGGACGAACGGCACCGCCAGGGCGGCGCATGGGGCACGCCGGAGCGATCATCTCGGGCGGCGCAGGCACCGCCGAGTCGAAGCGCGCCGCCCTCGAGGAGGCCGGCATCCGCGTGGCCGACTCGCCGTCGCACATCCCGCGGCTGCTGCGCGACGCGGGCGTCCGCTAGCCGACGCGTCGCGCGTGACGAGTCTCTTTCCACCGGGCGCGGGTGACGGGGATCCGATGGGACCCGTCCGCGAGCCGCTGCACCCCGACGAGCGGGACGCCACCCGGTACGCCCCACGGCCGCCGTCGGAGCGCGGAACGAAGCCGGATCGGCCGGATGGCGTCGGAGTCTTCCGCCTCGCCGGCTGGGGCTGGGGCTTCACGATCGGCCTCTTCGTGGTCGTCGCCTCGCTGATGCTGATCGGGTACCTGCGCGACGATCCGGGGCGAAACCCGGCGCCGGCCGCGTACCGGACGGCGGTCTGCGACGCCTTCGCCGAGCTCAGCGCGGGAACCGATGCCCTCGAACGTGGCATCGCCGTTCGCGACCAAGCCGCGCAGCGTGACGCCGCCCGGGCCGAGATCGAGGATCACGTGACCGCGGCCGGCGACGCCCTTGCCGACCTGCCCGAATGGACGCCCGGCCGCTCGCTGGACGAGATGCTGGGAGCGCAGATCATCACCCTCACCAATGGGGCGGATGCGCTCGAATCAGGGCCGGCCGAGGACGATCTCGAGGTCGCGCGGACGGTCGACGCGCAGGGCCGCGACTCGCTGGCCGACGGCAACTACGGGTTCACCTGCGACGGCTGAACTGCGCTCAGTCGGCCCCAGGTTCGAGGAGCTCCCACAGCACGCCACTGAGGGTCCGCGGATGCACGAACGCCACGGTGCCGTGGGCGCCGGGGCGCGGCTGGGCATCGATCAGCTCGGCCTCGCGGGCGGCAAGGTGTTCCAGTTCTCGGGGCAGGTCATCGGTCACGAAGCAGAGGTGGTGGACGCCTTCGCCGCGAGCCGCCAGGAATCGCGCGACTCCGCTCTCCTCGTCGATCGGCTCGACCAGCTCGATCCGCGCCGCCGGCTCAGGACCGGTGGGCAGGAAGCACAGACGGACACCCTGCGACCCGAAGATGATCGGATCGGCCTCGGGGGCGAGCCCGAAGAGCTCCCGGTAGCGCGGCAGGGACGCCTCGATCGAACGGACGACGACCGCGACGTGATGAAGCGGCCCGACAGCCCCGGCGCCCCTCACGGGCGGTGCTCGCCCCACACCCGGCGCAGGGCGTGGGCGATCTCGCCGAGGGTGACGTCGGCCTCGACGCACGCACGAATGCGCGGGAGGACGTTCTCGGTGCCCGACGCAGTGGATTCGAGTGCAGCTACGGCCTCGGTGACGGCGTCCGGGTTTCGGCGAGCACGCACTGCGTGGGTGCGCTGCACCTGGCGCGCCTCGAGCTCGGGGTCGATCACCTGGGCTGTGGGACGCAGCTCGTCGCCCTCGTCGGTGAAGGCGTTGAGGCCGACGATGACCCGCTCCCCCGATTCGATGGCGCGCTGGACCTCGTAGGCGGCATCGCCGATGGCATCGGGCTGGTAGCCGGCCGCCAGGGCCGCGAGCGTGCCGCCGCGGGCATCGATGGTCGCGATCTCGGCGAGCGAGCGCTCGACGATCTCGTCGGTCAGGGTCTCGAGGTAGTACGACCCTGCCAGCGGATCGACCGTGTCTGCCACGCCCGACTCGTTTTTCAACACTTGTTGTGTTCGGAGGGCAAGGCGAGCGGTGGCCGACGTCGGCAGGCCGAGCGCCTCGTCCAGCGCGTTGGTGTGGAGCGACTGCGTCCCTCCGAACACGGCCGCCAGCGCCTGGAGCGTCGTGCGCACGACGTTGACGTCGGGCTGCTGGGCGGTGAGGGTCGATCCGCCGGTCTGGACGTGAAAGCGCATCGCCATGCTGCGCGGGTCGCGCGCCCCGAACCGGTCGCGAGCCACCTGGGCCCAGACGCGGCGCGCCGCGCGGAACTTGGCGACCTCCTCGAGCAGGTCGTTGTGCGCGGCGAAGAAGAAGGAGAGGCGCGGGGCGAACTCGTCGAACTCGAGGCCGGCGGCGAGGGCCGCCTCGCAGTAGGCGATCGCGTTGGCCACAGTGAAGGCGACCTCCTGGACGGCCGTCGCCCCGGCCTCGCGCATGTGGTACCCGCTGATGCTGATCGTGTTCCATGCCGGCAGCTCGGCCCGGCAGTACGCGAAGGTGTCGGTGACGAGCCGCATCGAGGGCTCCGGCGGGAAAATGTAGGTCCCGCGCGCGATGTACTCCTTGAGGATGTCGTTCTGGACGGTCCCCCGCAGGCGGCGCGGATCGGTCCCCCGTCGACGAGCGACGGTCTCGTACAGGGCCAGCAGGATGGCCGCGGTGGCGTTGATCGTCATGGAGGTCGAGACCTCCCCGAGGTCGATGCCCTCGAGCAGCGTCTCCATGTCGTCGATCGAGTCGATCGGGACCCCGACGCGGCCCACCTCCCCGGTTGCCATCGGGTCGTCCGAGTCGTAACCGATCTGGGTCGGCAGGTCGAAGGCGACGCTCAGCCCGGTCTGGCCGCGGTCCAGCAGGTAGCGGAAGCGGCGGTTCGTCTCCTCGGCCGAGCCGAAGCCCGCGTACTGCCGCATCGTCCACGGACGGCCCCGGTAGCCGGTGGCGTGAATGCCGCGCGTGAAGGGATAGGAGCCCGGGTCGCCCAGCCGGGTGGGTGGGTCGAAGCCGTCGAGATCGCCCGGCCCGTACACCGGCTTGATCTCGATGCCGGAGGTGGACCGATGCGGGCGGGACTCCGGCGAGGGGCTATCACTCATCGATCACCGATTGTAGTCGCGGCTACTCCAGGCGCAGCAGCGGAGCGCCGGTGGCGACGGCCTGTCCGGAGGTCACTGCGACCTCGATCACCTTCCCGGCTCGAGGAGCGCGCACCTCGTTCTGCATCTTCATTGCCTCGATGGTCAGCAGCGTCGCCCCAGCCGCCACCTCGTCCCCGACGGCGACGGCCACCGCGACCACCAGCCCGGGCAGGGTCGCCTTCACGTCGATGGGGCCCGAGTGGCCGGCCGCCGCGGTCTCGGCCTCGGCCAGGACCCGCTCCCGCCAGGAGCGCACCGTGACCGGAACGCGGCGCCCGTGGAGCGTCACCACCCAGTCGCTGCCCGCGCCTTCCACCAGCACCGGCACCGATGTCGACCCGTCCGTGAGGCGTCCGATTCCTCGCACCGGGTCCGCGAGCTCCAGCCGCCAGCCATGGGCAGGCCGGACGGGCTCATCGCCGATGCGAACCTCGTGATCGGTCACGGCCGGAGTGCCTCGCGGCGGGCGGCGCGGCCCCAGGCCGACCCGACGTCCGTCCCGGTCCGTGGGGCGTCCGCCGGGCTCCCGCCGGTCGCCAGGCGCGCGCCCAGGGCGCCAGCGGCCACCAGCCCCTTCTCGTGGGGGCCGAGTGGAGGGCCGTCGCCCCATCGCTCAGCGATGAGGCCCGTGTCGTAGTCCCCGCTGCCGAAGGCCTCGTCGTCGACCAGCCAGCGCAGGAAGCCGGCGTCGGTCTGGACCCCGCCGATGATCGTCTCGTCCAGGGCGCGCCGCAGCCGTTCGACGGCAGCGGGCCGGTCGCCGGCGTGGACCATCAACTTGGCGAGCAGGGGGTCGTACTCGGGCCGCAGGTCGGTGTCGGCCTCCACCCCGGCGTCGACGCGGATGCCCGGTCCATCCGGCATCCCCCATGCCGTGATCCGGCCGGCGGCCGGCTGAAATGCCGCGTAGGGATCCTCGGCGTACAGGCGGACCTCGATCGCGTGGCCACGAAAGACCGGTTCGAGGACGCTCCCCGGCAGCCGCTCCCCCGCCGCGACCCGGATCTGCCAGGCCACCAGGTCCAGGCCGGTCACCATCTCGGTGACGCCATGCTCGACCTGGAGGCGGGTGTTCATCTCGAGGAAGTAGTGGTTCCGCTCCGTGTCCAGCAGGAATTCGACCGTCGCCGCATTGTGGAACTCGACGCTGCCGGCGACGCGGCGGGCGCTCTCGAGCAGGGCGGCCCGGGTCGCTTCGTCGACCGCAGGAGACGGTGACTCTTCGACCAGCTTCTGGTGCCGCCGTTGCACGCTGCAGTCGCGCTCGCCAAGGACGGCCAGGCCACCGTGCCGGTCGCCGAGCAGCTGGACCTCGACGTGGCGCGCGGGGGCCACCACCCGTTCGGCGTAGATGGTGCCGTCACCGAACGCCGAGAGCGCCTCGCGGCGTGCGGCCGCCAGCGCCTCCGGCACGGCATCGGCCGACTCGACTCGTCGCATGCCTCGTCCGCCGCCCCCAGCCGCGGCCTTGAGCATGAGCGGGAACCCTATTGCCGTCAGGTCGTCCGTCCCGTCCTCGATCGCCAGCTCGGTGCCAGGGACGATCGGAACGCCCGCGGCCGTCGCGCGGCGGCGAGCGACCAGCTTGTTGCCGAGCGACGCCAGCGTCTCGGCCGGGGGTCCGACGAAGACCAGCCCGGCCTCATCGACCGCTCTGGCGAACGCCGCGTTCTCCGACAGGAAGCCGTAGCCCGGATGGATCGCCTCGGCTCCGCTGCGGCGGGCGGCGTCGATGATCGCCTCGATGGACAGGTACGAGTCGGCCGGTGTGGGCGGTCCGATCCGCTCGCTGCGGTCGGCGAGGCGCACGTGGAGCGCGCCGGCATCGGCATCGGAATGCACCGCGATCGGCGAGACGCCCAGCTCGCGGCAGGCGCGGATGACGCGGATCGCGATCTCGCCGCGGTTGGCGACGAGGAGCCGGCGGAAGGGAGGCATCGGTCTGTCCGTGCGCAAAGACAGGAGTCCCGCCTAGAGCGGGATGTTGCCGTGCTTCTTGGCCGGCACCGACTGGCGCTTGTTCTCGAGCATGCCGAGTGCGCCGGCGATACGGCCGCGGGTCTCCGCCGGCATGATCACCTCGTCGACGTAGCCGCGCGATGCAGCGATGTACGGGTTGGCGAATCGTTCCTCGTACTCCGCCACCAGTTTGGCGCGCTCCGCCGTCGGATCATCGGCGGCACCGATCTGCTCGCGGAAGATGATGTTGACCGCGCCCTCCACGCCCATGACCGCGATCTCCGCCGTCGGCCATGCATAGTTCAGGTCCCCGCGGACATGCTTGCTGCTCATGACGTCGTACGCGCCGCCGTATGCCTTGCGCGTGATGACGGTGACCTTCGGGACGGTGGCCTCGCAGTACGCATACAGCAGCTTCGCGCCGTGGCGGATGAT
>CAYYDA010000099.1:0-6258 GCA_964470495.1 uncultured Steroidobacteraceae bacterium
CATCGGCCCGGCGCGCGGCTGCCTCCGCCTCGGCGCGGCGGCGTGCCACTTCGATCGCCTGCTCCTGCGCCGCGGCGTCCTGCTGGAGCTGCGCAGCCAGCCGTTCCGCCGCGAGGGCCGCCTCCTCGTTCCTGGCGATCTGGGCCTCTACGTCGCCCTGCGCCTGGAGCGCCGCGTTCAGCGCCTCCTCCTGCTCGACCTGCTTCACCTCGGCGGCGGCGCGCAGCTCGGCCAGCTGCGCCTCGAGGGCGGTCAGCTCGTCACGGCGCGCGGTGAGCATGTCCTCCTCGTCCCGGGCGACGACACGAGCATCGGCGAGGCCGCGGCGGCCGTCCTTCAGCGTCGCGCGTCGCGTCTCGAGCTCGGCCCGAAGGGCGCGGATGTCCTCGGCCAGGATCGTGTCCTGGTCGGAGACGGTCATGAGGTACCCGACCTGGGTGGTGGCCTCGTCGAGCGAATCGGCCGAGAGCAGCACCTCGAGCAGTGAGGTCTGGCTGCGCTCGTAGGCCGATCGCAGGTGATCCTCGAGGAGCGTCTCGCGGTCGATCAGATCGGCGGTCCGCCGGTTGATGTCGTTGGCCACCACCACGAGCTCGGCGTCGAGCGTGTCGATCTGCGCCCGGAGCTCGACGATGTGTGCCTCGATCGCGACGACCTGCTCGCGGACCGCGACCAGCAGCCCGCTGACGTGGTTGAACTCGGCCGTAACGGCCTCGAGCTCGGCGCGCGCGACGTCGAGCTGCACGTCCAGGTCCGCCGATTGGCCCTGCAGCTGAGCCAGCTCGAGCCGCTGTCGTTCGAGGGTAGCGGCGAGCGACTGCTGCGCCGACTGAGCGTCTGCGAGCTGTGCGCGAGTTTCGGCAAGCTGGGCCGCGGGATCAGCGGCAAGGGCCGAGCCGCTGGGCTGGGTTGTGACGGCGCTCCATCCCACGGTCACGAGGGCTACGAACGTGACAGCGAGACGAGATCGCCGCCTCATCGAGCGGTGATCCGGTTGTGCAATTTGCCCTTTGCCCCGGTACGAGTGAGTGCGGGGCCGATCCTGACCGATGCCTGGAGGCAACGGGAGTGACCGAATGTACTACACCCTGTCTAGGCCCAATGCCCGCCGGCAGGGTGTCCGAGCGTGGCGCTAGTCCTCGTCGCGCTTGCTGAATCGGCCCAGGACGAAGCCGATGACGGCGCCCGCAGCGAGCACGGCCCAGCGCGAGAAGCCGCGCTTCGGGGCCGCCGCCGGTCCGGGCGGCATGTCGACCGGGACCGGAAGCAGGCGCGGATCTGCGGCGCGGATCGGGCTGAGCTCGTCCTCGAGTGCGCCGGCGCGCGCGAACTCGGCGCCAAGCAGGACGATGACGCTCGCGAAGTAGAGGAACACGAGGAGGGTGACGCCGGTCGAGAGCGGGCCGAAGGCCGAGTCGTAGTCGGCGATGTTGGTCGCGTAGTAGGTGAAGCCGAAGCGCAGCACCGTCCATAGCAGGGCCGCCACGATCGCGCCCGGCAGCACCTCGCCCCACGTCACCGGCCGGTTCGGAACGATCCGGTAGATGATCCAGAAGGCGACGAAGATGAGGATGATCGGGACGATCAGGCCGATGAGCCAGATCGCGGTACCGCCACCCGGCAGCCTTGCCATGGCGTCTGCCGCCACCTCCTGGATGACGCCTGTCACGACCCCGATGACCAGCGAGCCGACGGCAAGCGCGCCGGTCATGCCCATCAGGAGAAGGCCGACGAGCTTGTCCTTGAGGAACGGCCGGGGTGGCGAATTCTCGAAGGCTCGGCTGACCCCACCCGACAAGGCAGAGAAGATGCCCAGCGCGCTCCACGCCAGGAATGCGATGCCGATGATCGTCATGCTGCCGCGCGACTCGGTCACGGCGTCGATCACCCCGCCGATCAGCTCCGGATCCAGCGGCGAGCCCGCGGCGACCTGCCCGACCACGAATCGGCGCGCCTCCTCTTCACCGAGCAGGTAGGACCCGACCACCACGCCCAGCACCAGGAGCTGGAAGATCGAGAGGACGCCGAAGTACGCCATGCTGCCGGCGTACTGGAGCGCCTCGTGCGCCATGAAGCCGCTGATCGCGCGGCGCGTGATGCGAGGCCATCTGTGACGCATGCTCCACGCGTCGAGATCGGCAAGGAGGCGCTTTGCTCGGTCGATCATCGGTCGGGATGCCTCGCAAGGGACGTGCCGCTTGAGCGCGCAGGCTACGCTTGTGGCGGATGGCACGCACCGAGTCCGAGACCCTGACCCTCGACGGTCACGAGGTCACGATCAGCAATCCGGGCAAGATCTTCTTCGCCGATGCCGGCATCACGAAGATCGACCTGGTGCACTATTACCTCGCCGTCGCGGATGGCGCCCTCCTCGGCGTGCGCGACCGGCCGATGGCCCTCAAGCGCTTCGTCGACGGCGCTGCCGGCGAGGCCTTCTTCCAGAAGCGCGCCCCGAAGTCGGTGCCGGATTTCGTGCGCACCGTCGAGTTGTCGTTTCCCTCCGGCCGCACCGCCGACGAGGTGGTCGTCGACAACGCGGCGGCACTGGCGTGGGTCGTGAACCTGGGGTGCATCGACCTCAACCCGCACGCGGTCCGCTCGGGCGACCTCGAGCATCCCGACGAGCTGCGGGTCGACCTCGATCCCGGCCCGGGCGTGTCGTGGGCTGATGTCCGATCGGTCGCTCTCGTCGTCCGCGAGGTGCTGGAGGAGCATGGCTACACCGCGTGGCCGAAGACCTCAGGCTCGCGCGGCATCCATGTCTACGTGCGGATCGAGTCACGCTGGGGCTTCTCCGACGTGCGGCGCGCGGCACTGGCGATCGCGCGCGAGGTGGAACGGCGCGCCCCGGACATCGCCACCAGCAAGTGGTGGAAGGAGGAACGCCACGGGGTGTTCCTCGACTACAACCAGAACGCCAAGGACCGGACCGTCGCATCCGTGTACTCCGTGAGGCCCCGCCCGGAGGCGACTGTCAGCGCACCGCTCCTGTGGGACGAGGTGCCGGACGCGGAGCTGAGCGACTTCACCGTGACCACCGTGCCCGACCGACACGCGCGGCTCGGAGACGTGTGCGCCGGCATCGACGCGCAGGCTCACTCGCTGGAACCGCTCCTGGAGCTCGTTCGGCGCCACGAGGCCGAAGGGCTCGGCGACGCGCCGTGGCCACCCCACTACGCCAAGCAGGCCGGCGAGCCGCCGCGCGTCCAGCCATCGAAGCGCCGCATGCCCGTCGACGAGGCCGTGACCGATCCCACGGCGCATCGTGGCCGTGCCGGATCGGTGGCGCCGGCAATGCCGTCCCCACCGGCGCGCAACGCAGACGGCACGGTGTCGCCGACCGGGAGGCGCCGCTCCACGCAGCCGCTCCTCGTGATCAGCCAGGCAGCGGACAAGGCCGACGCCCTCGCCGGCCTCGATCGCTGGCGGGCTCGCCACCCCGAGGCCGCCGCGTTCGTGCGCGAGCCGGAGGACGTGCTCGTCGACGCGATGCGCGGTCGCTACAAGGTGTGGTGGCGGGTCCGCACCAATCTTCGCAACGTTCCCGAGGAGCTGCGCCCCGCCGCCGAGCCGCCGGACCCCGACTACGATCCGTGGGCCGAGCTGCGCTGATCGGTCCCAGAGCGGGGTCCGGGGGCGTATCGGCTGATCGTGGCGGGACTATGGGGGATCGATTGCGGGGTGGGTCGGCTGTACCCTCATGGTGCGGTGTGGACAACCACGGCCAGGCCGCCGATAGAGAGGTAACCACATGGGTCCTGCGTCCGGCGCGCAGCGCCGAGCTCGCACCCCGCGACCCCTGCTTCCCGGCAACAGACTGGCCACGCTGAGTCTGCTGATCGGCGGCGCGATGGTGGTCGGCTACTTCCTTCTGCCGTCACCCGACCTCCAGGACTTCGCGTACCAGGTTCCGGGCGGGCTGGCCGCGGTGGCCGTGCTTGCCGGCACGATCATCCACCGCCCGCCCGATGTGCGCCCGTGGCTGCTCCTCGCCGCCGGCCTCGCGCTCACGACGACTGGAGATTGGGCGTGGGTCGTCCTCGCCCTCTACGGCCTCGAGCCGTTTCCCTCGATCGCAGACGGCTTCTACCTGACCGGCATGGGCCTGTGCGTCGTCGCCGTAAGCTGGATGGTCCGCGGTCGGATCCCGGACGGCGACCGGGCCGGCATGGTCGACGCGCTGATCGTGGCCGTCGGCATCGGCCTCGTCAGCTGGACCTTCCTGATGGCGCCCATCGTCGCCGACCCCGCGGCGGCCTTCGCCGAGATCACGTTCGCCCTCGCCTACCCTATGCTGGACATCCTCCTCCTCGGCGTCCTCGTGCGGATTCTCCTCGCGCCCGGACCGCGAGGGCCGTCGCTCACCTTCCTGATGGCCGCGCTCGTCGCGCTGCTCCTCTCTGATTTCCCGTACGCCATCCTGGCGCTCACCGACGGCTACTACACCGGCCACATCGTCGACGCCGGCTGGCTGATCGGGTCCGTGCTCTGGGCCACGGCCGCGCTGCATCCGTCGATGCGCAAGGTAGCCGAGCCCGTCCATGCCGGCGAGATCCGCATGTCGGCCTGGCGCCTCGGCCTGCTGGCCGCGGCGTCGCTCATGGCGCCGGCGGTGCTCGTCATCCAATGGGTCACCGGCAGCCCGATCGACGTCCTGGCCATCGCTGGCGGCAGCGTCGTGCTCTACGTCCTCGTCATTGCCCGGCTCGGCGGCGTCGTGAGCGAACTTCGCTCGACCCTGACGCACCGTGAGCAGCTCGAGAAGGAGCTCGAGAGCCGTGCGCTGCACGACCCGTTGACCGGGCTCGCCAACCGGGTCCTCTTCTCCGATCGCCTCGACCACGCGCTCGCCCGGCGCGCGGAGCGGGTCGCCGTGCTCTTCCTGGACCTCGATGACTTCAAGACGATCAACGACACGTTCGGTCACCAGGCCGGCGACGAGCTGCTGGTTGCGATCGCGGACGCGCTGGCCCGCAGCGTTCGGCCGGAGGACACCGTCGCGCGCCTCGGCGGCGACGAGTTCGCCATCCTGATCGAGCACGACGCCGGCGAGGGCACGGCGCGCGTGCTGGCCGACCGCCTCCATGCGGCGCTCCGCACGCCGGTACGTGTGGCCGGCCGCGACCGCGCGATCGGCGCGAGCATCGGCATCAGCCTGGGGGAGAGCGGCGTTGCGACCGCCGACACCCTGATGCGCGAGGCCGACATCGCCATGTACGTCGCGAAGGGAGATGGCAAGGGCGGATCATCGGTGTTCGATTCGCGGACGCACGCGTCGGTGGTCCGCAACATCGGGCTGCGCGAGGACCTCGAGCGGGCGATCCGGCATCGGCAGTTCGAGCTCCACTACCAGCCCATCGTCGACCTCGGCAGCGGCGACCTGGCCGGCGTTGAGGCGCTCGTGCGGTGGCGCCATCCCGTCCGCGGCCTCCTCGCGCCGGCCGATTTCATCCCGGTGGCTGAGCAGACCGGCTCGATCATCCCGCTCGGCGCCTGGATCCTCGAGGAGGCATGTCGGCAGGCGGTTTCGTGGTCCGCCGCGGGCTCGCCGCTTGCCGGTGGGCGCTTCATGAGCGTGAACCTGTCAACCGTGCAGCTCACCCACCCGGGGTTCGTGGAGTTCGTGGCGGAGACGCTGCAGCGCTGGGGCGTGCCGGCCGCCCAGCTCCTGGTCGAGGTCACCGAGTCGGCCAACCCCGACGAGGGTGCCGTCACCACGACCCTCAACCGGCTGCACACCATGGGCATCCGACTGGCGATCGACGACTTCGGCACCGGCTTTGCCTCGATGGGCCGGCTGCCCCACACGCCGTTCGAGATCATCAAGATCGACCGGTCACTCGTCGCCATGGTCGCCTCCGACGCGCGCGCAGAGGCGGTGATCATCGGCATCACCGACCTCGCCCGTCGCCTGAGCGCGGTGTGCGTCGCGGAGGGCGTGGAAGAGGAGGAGCAGCTCGTCCGCCTCCGCCAGATGGGATGCCAGTTCGCGCAGGGCTTCCACTTCTCGCGTGCCCTTCCCGTCGCGGAGCTGGAGGCGCTGCTGCGCACGCCTCCCGTTCGCCGCTGGCCGGCGCTCGTGCGCCTCGCCCAGGAGCCGCGCGCCGTCGCCGGCTGAGGCGCAGCCTTCCCCTATCCCACCGTCCGGCGCCGCTCGACGCAGCCGCTGTGCGTGATCTCGCAGGCCGCGGACAAGGCCGATGGGCTGGCCGGCCTCGATCGCTGGCGCGCTCGCCATCCGGAGGCCGCCGCGTCCGT
>CAYYDA010000100.1:0-6239 GCA_964470495.1 uncultured Steroidobacteraceae bacterium
GCCGCGGCGGCCAGCGGCGCATCGGCCGACGAGCTTGGGCGTCGCGCGCTGGTCCTTGCCGCGCTCGCCGCAGTCGCCTTCGGGGCGTGGTACGTCCTGATCGACCTTGCCGCGCGCGCCGGCGATCCGCTGTGGGCGCTCGTCTTCAGCCGCGCGACGTCCGCCACCCTCGCGACGGTGATCGCGGTTGGGCGCATGGATCGCTCGCGGTTTCCGCTCCGCATCGTCATCGCGGCGGGCCTGCTCGACGTCGGAGGAAATGCCTTCTACGTCGTTGCCCGCGACCTCATCCCGATCGGGCTCGCGGCTGCGCTCTCCGGCATGTACCCGGTCGTGACGATGATCCTTGCCCGCGTCCTCCTCGGCGAACGGCTGCCGCGTCTCGGCCAGATCGGCGTCGCCCTGGCCATCCTCGGGATCGTCCTGATCTCGGCCGGCGGCTGAGGCTCACCCGTCCGGTAAGCCGGTGGTAAGCCGCCGGTAAGGCCCCATCGGGTCCCATGGCGGCCTGCGCCACGCGCGACACGGGTCGCGCGGCCAGGTCGAACGGAAGGGACATCCCCATGGTTCCTCGATGGCTTCGCAATCCCCTGCTCTGGTCCCCGATCGCGGCCCTCGTCGCCCAGCTCATCCTGGCCGGAGTCGTCGCCGCCGTGAGCGGCGGAGGGGACTTCCCGGCGCGTCGCTAGGTCCCGTCCCGCGGCGGTAGAATGGCTCCCCGCCCGCCACCTCACCGAGTCGCTCCACCGCATGAACTGGGACCGCGTCGACATCGTCGAGCGCCAGCTCGACCGCTATCTCGACTCCGCGCAGCCGGCAGCGGCGCGGCTCGAGCCGACTGCCCCGCTGCGGGATGGCGGCGAGCTCACCGCGGCCACCGCCCTCGCCCTGTTCGAGGACCAGGTTGCGTCGCGCCAGCTGGATGTCGCCGCGCGCGAGCTGAAGAAGACGAACCGCAGCTTCTACACGATCAGCTCGGCCGGCCACGAGAACAACGCCGTGGTCGGAGCGCGCCTGCGCGTCGACGATCCCGCCTTCCTCCACTATCGGTCCGGCGGCTTCATGCTGGCTCGCGCCCGCCAGCTTCCCGGGAGCACCCCGATTCTCGACACCATGCTCGGCGTGGTCGCCTCGAGCGAGGATCCGATCAGCCAGGGCCGCCACAAGGTGTGGGGCAGCCGCGCGCTGTGGGTGCCGCCGCAGACGAGCACCATCGCCAGCCATGTCCCGAAGGCGATGGGACTCGCCTTCAGCCTGGCGCGTGCCAAGCGCCTCGGCGTCGCGAGCGGCCTCCAGCGCGATGCGGTCGTGCTCTGCTCGTTCGGCGACGCGAGCGCGAACCACGCCACGGCGCTCTCGGCCATCAATACCGCCCGCTACGCAGTCCGGCTCGGGCTGCCGATGCCGTTGCTGCTGGTGTGCGAGGACAACGACACCGGCATCAGCGTGCCGACGCCGGATGGCTGGATCGCCGCGACATTCGGCAACCAGCCGCACCTCGAGTACATCGCGGCCGCCGGGGAGCTGGACGAGGTGTGGGACGCGGTCGGAAGGGCCGTCGAGCACGTGCGCCAGCATCGCCGGCCGGCGTTCCTGCACATGCGCACCGTGCGCCTGTGGGGCCACGCCGGCAGCGACGCCGAGCAGGCCTATCGGTCCCTGGCCGAAATCGAGGCAGTCGAAGCCCGCGATCCGCTCCTGCGCAACGCCCGGCGGTTGGTCGAGTCGGGCGCCGCAGCCCCGGACATGCTCCGGGATCTCGTGCGCGAGACGCGCGACCGGGTGATGGCCGTGGCGGAGGAGGCGGCACGCAGGCCGCGCCTCCAGACGACGGAGGAGGTCGTCGCACCGATGGCCCCCTATCACCCCGAGCGGGTCGCCCTGCGGGCGGCCGCACCGCTCGCCACGAGCGATGAACGGGCTGCCTCGTTCGGCGCGTCGCTGCCCGAGGACGCAACCGCACCCACCGGCCGCACGCTCGCCGCAGCGCTGAACGCGGCGCTCGCCGACGAGCTGCTGCGCCGGCCGGAGATGCTCGTCTTCGGCCAGGACGTCGGCCGCAAGGGCGGCGTCTACAACGTCACCAACGGCCTCCAGCGCCGGTTCGGTCAGGGCCGCGTATTCGACACGCTGCTCGACGAGACGAGCATCCTGGGCATCGCGCAGGGCGCGGCGCAGATCGGCCTCCTGCCGGTCCCGGAGATCCAGTACCTGGCCTACGTCCACAACGCGCTGGATCAGCTCCGCGGTGAGGCGGCCTCGCTCCAGTTCTTCAGCTCCGGCCAGTTCCGCAACCCCATGGTCGTGCGGATCGCCGGATTGGCATATCAGAAGGGATTCGGCGGGCACTTCCACAACGACAACAGCATCGGCGCATTGCGTGACATCCCGGGCCTGGTGCTCGCGACGCCCGCGCGTGGCGACGACGCGGCACGCATGCTCCGCGGCGCGATCGCCATGGCGGCGGAGGACGGGCGGGTCGTCGTGTTCCTGGAGCCGATCGCGCTCTACCACGAGAAGGACCTCCATGCCGATGGTGACGGAGGCTGGCTCACCGATTACCCCGTGCCCCCGGCGACGCTCCTTCCCGGCGAGGTGGGCCTCCACGGCGAGACCGAGGGCGATGCGGACGTCCTGCTGATCAGCTACGCCAACGGGCTGCGGCTGAGCCTCCAGGCGGCACAGCGCCTCGCCGATGATCACGACCTCCGCGCCCGGGTCCTCGACCTGCGGTGGCTCAATCCCCTGCCGACCGAGGCGATCCGCGCGCACGCGGCCGACATCGGTACCGTGGTCGTCGTCGACGAGTGCCGTGCCACCGGTGCCGGCGTGGCCGATGCGATCGTGGCCGACCTCGCCGAACGGCGCATCGGGCGACGGCTGAGCTCGGTCCGCGCGGTGGACTCGTTCGTGCCGCTCGGTCCCGCCACGTCCGCGGTGCTGGTGGGGGTCGACCAGATCGTCGCCGCTTCCGTTGCGGCCGTCAGCAGGCGGCGGCGCCAGGCAGCCGCCGCGTCGCGCTCGTGAGCCGCGCCGCCGTCGCCTTCCCGGCCAGGGGCTCCTATGGCCCTGCCTCGCTCGGGTCGTTGCCGCCCGCCCACCCGTGGGTGCGCCGCGCGGACCAGCTGCGCCGGGAGGTCAACCTGCCGCCGCTGTCGGACCTCGACCGCGCGCCCGGCTTCGACCCGGCCGTCCACCTCCGCTCGGCGAACGCATCGCCGCTGACCTTCCTGTGCGGCCTGCTCGACGCGGAGCGCATCGCCGGCGATCACGAGGTGGTCGTCGTGGTCGCGAGCTCCACCGGCTGGTACACCGCCCTCGCGGCGTCGGGCGCCCTCGAGTTCGACGATGCCTTCCGCCTGGTCCAGACCATGGCGCTCCTGGCTGAGGAGCCGATCGTCGACGACGATCCGGGCGGCCAGCTCATCTACCCGCTCACCGACGACCAATGGCGCACAGATCCGATCCACGCGGCGACCCTCGAGTCAGTCCTCTCCGAGCACGCCGCCGACAACGGGGACGCCCCAGGGGTCCATCGGGCCCTCGAGCTCGGCGCCTTCAGCGTGCTCAGCGGCAGCGACGCCGGCCTGGACCGTATCGCGGCGGCCCTGCCCCCAGTGCTGGTCGGGACGCGCCGCTTCCCGCTGCGCCCGGCCATGCAGGAAGCCTGGCACACGCCCCTCCGCGCCGAGGCAGCCACCTCGGCCGCTCGGCTCCTCGGCGGCCTGGCATGGTCGTCCCCGAACGTCACCCTGATCGATGGGCGAGGTACGCGCTTCACGCCGTACTCGACCGATCCGGCCGAGCTCGCGCGCCAGACGCTCCTCGAACAACCGGTGAGCACGTATGACTTCGCGCGCAGCATGCGTGCGGCACTGCGGGATTACGCGCCGGACGTGATCCTCCTGCCGGGCCCCGGTGCCAGCCTTGGTGAGGTGGCCGCACAGCTCATCGTGGCCGAGGGCTACCGCGGGATTCGCACGCGCGCGGACCTCGAGGCCGCCCAGGCGAGCGAGACGCCGATCCTCCTCTCGATGCGCCGATGATCGAGCGCGGCTTAACGCTGCGCGGACCGATCCACCTGGGCCAGACCCTCGGCCCGCTGCGCCACGGCCTTGGCGACCGCACGATCCGCCTGTCGCGAGACGAGGTGTGGCTTGCCGCCCGAACGGCCGATGGCCCCGCGACGCTGCACGTGCGGTCGCTCGGCGATGGGGTCGTCCGCTCCCGGGCCTGGGGCGATGGCGCGTTGCGCCTGCTCGAATCGCTCCCCGACCTGCTCGGCGAAGCCGATGAGCCCGACCTCCTGGTCGCGCGCCACCCGGTCATCCGCGATCTCCAGCGCCGACATCCCGGGCTCCGCCTACCCCGCACCGGCCGGGTGCTGCACGCGCTCGTCCCGTCGGTCTTCGAACAGAAGATCACCGGCACCGAGGCGTTCCGGGCATACGCCGCGTTCCTTCGAGCGTTCGGCGAGCCCGCGCCAGGGCCCGGGGACCTCCTGCTGCCACCGCGTGCGGAGACGCTGGCAAGCTTGCCGTATCACGCGTTCCACCCCATCGGCATCGAGCGACGCCGCGCCGAGGTGGTCCGTCACGCCGCCGTGCGCGCCGCCTGGCTGGAGGCATCGGCAAGCACGGAGGAGGCAACGCGACGGCTGACGTCGCTAACGGGTATCGGTCCCTGGACCGCCGCGGAGGTGGTCCGCGTCGCGTACGGCGATGCCGATGCCGTCAGCGTCGGCGACTACCACATCCCGAACTCGGTGGCCTGGGCGCTGGCCGGCGAGGCGCGGGCCGACGACGCCCGCATGCTCGAGCTGCTCGAGCCGTACCGGGGCCAGCGGGGTCGGGTGCAGCGGCTGCTCGAGGTCGGCCGGGTCGTCGCGCCGCGCTACGGCCCTCGCATGACGCCGCGCAGGATCGCCACGATCTGATGCGGATTGCGCTGGCAACGGTCGGGACGACCGGCGACGTCCGTCCCTTCGCGATCCTGGCCCGGGAGCTAATCGCCCGCGGCCACAGCGTGACGGCGGTCACCTGGCCGGTGCACCGCCAGGCGCTGGCCCAGGCCGGCGTCCGCGTCGAGGTTGCTGGGCCGCACGCAGACCCGGTACGGCTCGAGGCCGCGGCGGCCGAAGCGGCCAGCCAGGGGCCGATGGGGCAGGTCGCCGTCCTCCGGGACTTCCATCTCGCCGACGGCGAGGCGCACTATCGTCAGCTGCGTGAGCTGCTTCCGGGCCACGACCTCGTCCTGCTCCACGGCATCCACGCCCTGGCGCACGCCGCCGCCCTGGACGAGAACCTGCGCTGGGCGACGGCCGTCTTCGACCCGGTGCTCCTTCCCACGGCGACGGCGCCTCCTCCCGGCATGCCGAGCCTCGGGCCTGCCAACCGCATCGTGTGGTGGATGCTCGACCGCGCCCTGGCGCGGGCCGGACGTCCCCTCGACGACCTCCTCGCTCGGGCCGGCAGCGCTCAGCGTGGCCAGCCGCTGTTTCGCGCGCGCTCGCCGTGGCTCCACGTCGTCGCCTGCTCGCCGTCGATCATCCAGGTTGCCCCCGACCTTCCACCCAGGACAGCCGTGACCGGCGCCTGGGCCGATCGCTCGGCTCCGGCGCCGCTGCCCTCCGCGCTGGATGCCTTCCTGGCGGCAGGGCCAGCGCCCGTCGTCATCACGTTCGGCTCGATGCGTGGCTTCCCACCGGTCGAGCTGTGCGCGGCCATCGATCTGTTGCTCGAGGCCGGCAGGCGGGTCGTCGTGCAGGGTCCCGTCGCGGGTGGCGCGGACTCGCCGAACCTGGCGCTGGCCGAAAACGTCGACCATCGCAGCCTCTTTCCCCGGGCTGCACTCGTCGTCCATCACGGTGGCGCCGGCACGACGCACGCCGTTGCGGCGGCCGGCGTTCCGTCGGTGGTCGTGCCGCACGTCGGCGATCAGCGCTATTGGGCCGATCGCCTTCATCGGCTTGGCGTCGCTCCCGCGCCCGTCCGGCTGGCAGGCATCTCGGGTGCAGGCCTCGCGGACGCGGTGCTGTCGACGGCCGCGGACCAGGAGGCGCGCGCAAGGGCGCGGGCACTCGCGGTGGCGGTCGGCTCCGAGGATGGGATCGGCACCAGCGTCGGCCTCCTCGAACGCGCCGCCCCCTGAGGCAGGGCGCCCCATCGTCGACACCGGCGGTGTGGCGTCCCCGGCAGGATTCGAACCTGCGACCGGCCGCTTAGAAGGCGGCTGCTCTG
>CAYYDA010000101.1:0-6224 GCA_964470495.1 uncultured Steroidobacteraceae bacterium
GGCCGGCGCCGAGATCGGCGTCATGTTCACCGCCTTCGCCATCTGGGGCGGGATGATGTGGGGCCGTCCGATCTGGGGCGTCTACTGGCAGTGGGAGGACCCGCGTCTCACGACGACGGCCCTGCTCCTGGCGCTGTACGTCGGATACCTGCTGCTGCGCCGCCTGACCGATGATCCCGAGCGGCGGGCGACGCGTGCCGCCGTCGTCGGCATCGTGGCCGCCATCGACATTCCGATCATCCATTTCAGCGTGGAGTGGTGGCGCGGCCTGCACCAGACGGCGACCATCGGTGCGCCCGACCGCGTGCTCAATCCGGCCGCGCCGATGCAGTTCGTCGCGACCCTGCTGGGCACGCTGGCGGCGTTCACCCTGACGTGGCTCTACCTCATGATTCGCCGCTGCCAGCTCGCTCGGGCGGAGGCAGCGCACGAGGAGGCACGGCGCCTCGACCGCATTCTCAGCGCACGGACGGTGGAGGCAGCGCAATGACGGATGCCGGCTTCGTGATCGCCGCGTACGCCGTGATCCTCGGCGGCCTGGCGGCCTACACCATCGCGCTGTGGCGGCGGCTGCGCGCGGCCGGCAGCCGCGACGACGAGGCGCGATGACGGTAGCGGCACCCACCGAGCCGATGCTCCCGCCGCGCCGGCGGCCGTGGGGGATCCTGATCCTGGTCGGGGTGGTCCTCGTGGTCATCGCCTACCTGGCCGTCAGCAGCGTCGGCAACGCGCTGGTGTACTACGTGACTCCCACAGAGCTCATGGCCCGCGGCGACGCGGCCGTCGGCAACACGGTGCGCCTCGGCGGGCAGGTCGCCATGGGCAGTGTCAGCGGGCCGGCCACGGACCTGCGCTTCGTCCTGACTGATGGCGAGACAGACGTGCCGGTCCACTCGACCGTGGCGCCGACCCGCTCGTTCCGGGAGGGATCCGGAGCGGTCGTCGAGGGCGCGCTCGGGGAGGACGGCGTGTTCGAGGCGACCCAGGTCATCGTGAAGCACGACGAGAACTACGAGGCTCCCGCGCCGGGAACGCAGCCATCGGACCGGGCCTTCGAGCCGGGCGAGGAGCCGTGATCCCCACCATCGGTCATGCGGCGGTCCTCGTCGGGCTGGGCCTGACCGCCTACGCCATCGTCGCCTTCGTGCTCGCGGCGCGCGATGGCGACCCGCGATTGGCGGTCAGCGCTCGGGGCGCCGTCATCGGCTCGTTCGTTGCCGCGCTCGTCGGCTGCGCCGCGATGATGATCTCGCTGCTGAGCCACGACTTCAGCGTGCTCTACGTGGCCGAGAACAACGCGACCAGCACGCCGCCGTTCATCAGCGCCATCAGCCTGTGGGCCGCGCTCGAGGGCTCGATCCTGTTCTGGACGCTGCTGGCGACCGGATGGGCGTCGCTCGTGCTGATTCGCCACCGCGATCGGCATCGGCTGCTGATGCCGTGGGTCGGCGCGACGCTGGCGTGCGTGAACCTGTTCTTCTTCGCGGTCATGACCTGGGCGGGCAATCCCTTCGCGCTGACGGCTCCCGTGGCGGCCGAAGGGCTCGGCCCGAACGCGCTGCTCCAGAACCATCCGTTCATGGCGCTCCATCCGCCGCTGCTCTACCTGGGCTACACCGGGATGGCGGTGCCGTTCGCGTTCGGCGTTGCTGCGCTCGTCACCCGCCGGCTCGACGAGGAGTGGCTGCGCATCGTCCGGCGCTGGACGCTGGTGCCGTGGATCTTCCTCACGCTGGGAATCACGGCCGGCGCGTGGTGGAGCTACGAGGTGCTGGGCTGGGGCGGCTACTGGGCCTGGGACCCGGTCGAGAACGCGGCGCTGCTGCCGTGGCTGACCGCGACGGCGTTCATCCACTCGGCGATGGTTGCGGAGCGCCGCGGGGGCCTCCGCATCTGGACCAGCGCGCTTGTCATCGCGACGTTCACGCTGACCCTGGTCGGCACGTTCCTGACCCGCTCGGGCGTCGTCGCCAGCGTGCACTCGTTCACGCAGTCGGCCATCGGTCCCTGGTTCCTTGCCGGCATCCTGGTGGCGCTGGCGGTGTCGCTGAGCCTGCTGGTCTGGCGCCTGCCGCAGCTCGTGGGCGGTGGACGCCCGTCGGGGTTCCTGAGCCGGGAATCGGCCTTCCTGCTCAACAACGTCCTCTTCCTCGGGCTGACCTTCGCGGTGCTGTTCGGAACGCTGCTGCCGCTGCTGGTGACAGCCACCTCCGGCGACACGATCAGCGTCGGCGCGCCGTGGTTCAACACGGTCAACGCGCCGATCTTCGTCGCGCTCCTGTTCCTGATGGGCGTCGGCCCCGCGCTGCCGTGGGGGCAGGCGTCGTGGCCCACGCTCCGTGAGCGCTTCGCCGTCCCGACGATCCTGGCCGTGGCGGTGGTCGCGGCCGGCGTGGTGCTCGGACTGCGCAACGTCGCGGCGCTGGTCACGCTCGGCCTGGCGATCCTGGTGGGGTCGATCATGGTCGACGAGGTGATCCGCGGCGCCCGGGCGCGTGCCCGCGGCCGCGGCGAGGACCCGCTGACCGCGACCGTCAGGCTGACGACCCGTAACCGGCGCCGATACGGCGGCTACGCGGTCCACGTCGGCGTCCTGGTCATGGCCGTCGCGGTGGCCATCTCGTCCGGGCTGGCCACGGATGTCACCGTGACCATCGCGCCGGGCGAGACCGCCCGGATCGGCGCGTACGAGATCCGTCACGAGCGGCTGGTGGTCGAGCCGCTCGCCGCCGATGCCCGGGTCATCGAGACGCGCGCCGAGCTTACCTACGCGGGGCCGCAGAGCGGGTCCCTGCACACGGCGCTGCGCGACTATCCGAACTCGCAGGCCGCCATCGCGACGCCGGCGGTGCGCACCTCGCTCGGGGAGGACCTGTACGTCACGCTGCTGGCGTCGGATCCCGAGACGCAGGCGGTGACGCTGCACCTGTTCGTCAACCCGCTCGTGGTCTGGATCTGGATCGGTGGTGCGATCGTGGGCACCGGTTCGGCCTTCGCCATCTGGCCGGAGGGCCGACGTGCAACCGTGCTGGCGGTCCAGCCGCAGCGCAAGCCATCGGTCAGCCCGGTGGAGGGTGCGTGATGCGATCACTGCGATGGCTGCTCGTCCCGCTCCTGGTGGTGCCGCTGGGCTGGCTGCTGTTCACCGGCTTCGGGCGCGACCCGCGCGACATCGCCTCCCCGCTCATCGGCCGCCCGGCACCGGAATGGAGCCTCGTCACGCTCGAGGGCGAAGAGCTCGGGACCGATGACCTGGCCGGCCGACCGTACGTGCTCAACTTCTGGGCCAGCTGGTGCGTCCCGGCCTGCGTCGACGAGCACCCGGTGCTTGCCGCTGCGCATGAGCGCTACGGCGATGAGATCGCGATCGTCGGCGTGCTCTACCAGGACGAGCCCGCCAGTGCGGGGACATTCCTCGCGCGGTACGGGGACGCAGGTTACGCACACGTCAACGACGATGCCGGCCGCCTGGCGATCGATTACGGCGTGACGGGCCCGCCGGAGACCTTTTTCGTCGACGCCGATGGCATCGTGCGCGACAAGCAATTCGGCCCGCTGACCGATGCGTTGCTCGCCGAGCGCATGGCGAGCATCCTCGCGGTGGCGGACCGATGAAGCGCCACCTCCCCGCGATCGCGCTCGGGGCGATCCTGGCCCTCGTCGCACTCATGATCGTGTTCGCCGTCCGGCCCGGTCCCGCACCGACCGCTCCCGAGCGGGCCGAGGCGCTGGCCCGGGAGCTGCGCTGCCCGGATTGCCAGGGCCTCTCGGTCGCCGATTCGCCGACCAGCTCGGCGCGGGAGATCCGTCGCCAGATCGACGAGCTCGTCGTCGGCGGTGCCTCGGACCAGGCCGTGCGCGACCACTTCGTCGTCCGATACGGCGACTGGATCCTGCTGGCACCCAGCTCGCCGCTCCCGTGGATCGTGCCGCTCGCGGTCGTGGTGATCGGCGCCGTGGGGTTGGCCGTCTGGCTCGCCGTCCGGCGCCGTCCGGCAGACGCCTCCCCGCCGTTGACGGCGGAGCAGCGGCGCGGCCTGCACGAGGAGGTGGAGGCGCTCGATGCCTGAGCCCTTCATTCTGCTCATGGGCCTGGCGGTTGCCGCCGCGTTCGTCGTGCCACCGCTGGTGAGGCGCGGCGTCGAGCCGCCCGCCGACGAGGACGAGCGTGACGCTGCCGCCATGCGACACCGCGTGGCCCTCGAGACGCTGCGAGACGTCGAGGCAGATCGCCGCGCCGGGTCGCTCGACGACGCGGCCTATGCCGACCAGCTGGCGCAGGCTGAGTCGCGCGCCGCCGCGACCGGTGCCGCGCTCGAGCAGGCATCGTCAGGCCCGCAGGCCGTTCGTGGTCAGCGGGAGCACGGCCCTCGCCTGGGCCTCGCCGCCGCCGGCGCCATCGGTGCCGTGCTGGTGGTGGGTGCGATGCTCCCGGCGACCGGCCTCGCCAACCGGGTCGTCGTCAATCAGGCCCTCGCCGATGTCCAGGCCGCGGAGTCGGCTCGACAGGATCGGATCTCGGCGTTGCTGCAGTCTCTCGACCCCGACGCTCCCGACGCGGCCGCGCTCTCCGAGTTGGCCGATGCCTACCTTGCGGGCTCGACCGAGGAGGATCTCGTTCGTGCGGTGGTCTCGCTGCGCCTGCTCATCGAGCTTGAGCCCGACCGCGCCGACGCGTACGAGCGCTCGATGGCCGCCTACCTGCGCGCCGGCGACTACGCCAACGCCCGCGCAGTCCACGACTCCTATGCCGGGGTCGCCACCGCGGATCCGGTCGAGCTCGCGTTCTTCGACGGGCTCATCTTGCTGCGCGGCGAGGGCGATACGGCTGCCGCAGCCGAGGCATTCGATCGCTTCCTGGAGCTGGCGCCGGACGATCCCCGCGCCGGAATGGTTCGAGGCCTCCGCGACGAGGCCGCCGGCGCTCCCTAGCTCGCGTCGAGCACGCCTGCGAGCATCCGCTCGAGCGAAGCGAGATCGTCGGGCGAGAGGCGGTCCAGGAAGTAGGCGGCGACCCCTCGAAGGTGTGTGGGAGAAGCGCGCCGCAGGCGGTCGTAGCCGGCATCGGTGAGCGCCGCCCATTGGCCGCGCCGGTCGGACTCGCAGGTCACGCGCTCGAGCAGCCCGTCGGCGACCAGGCGGTCGACGAGCCGGGTAACGCCCGAGCGGGACAGGAGGAGCCGATCGGCCAGCTCGCTCATGCGCAGTCGCCGATCAGGGGCCGCAGCGAGCTGCACGAGCACGTCGTAGTCGGTGAGCGCGAGCTCCTGCTCGGCCTGGAGCTCACGCTCGAGCTCGCGCACGACGCGTGAATGTGCCCGCAGGAAGGTGTTCCATGCGGCGAGGCGCGGATCGTGGCTGGTGATCTGCTGTGTCATAATGGTTGCACGGTCAATCATACACTAGGCGGACCACCAGGCGGACCACCATGCTCACCATCCGGCGCGACAGCGAGATCGTCGACACCAACGGCGGCTGGTTCCGCGCCCGCTGGCACTTCAGCTTCGACCAGTACCGCGACCCGGAGAACGACGGCTTCGGCGCCATGCGCGTCTTCAACGACGACCGGCTGATCCCCGGCGCCGTCTGGCCGCTCCACCCGCACCGCGACGTCGAGGGACTGACCTACGTGGTCGAGGGCCTCTTCGGCCACGAGGACAACGTCGGTGGCGCCTTCGGGCCTCTGCCGGCGGGCTCGGTCCAGCGTATGACGCTCGGTTCGGGCGCGCTGCACTCGGAGCTCAACGCGTCCCAGACCGAGCCGATGCGCTTCATCCAGATCTGGATCCTGCCCGACACCGCCGGCCTCACGCCCGAGGTCGAACAGCGCGTCTTCACGAAGGAGGACCGGACGAACCGGCTGCTGCGTGTCATCGGGCCGGAGGGCGGCGAGGTCGTCAAGGTCCACCAGGACGCATCGGTCCACGTCGCGTCGCTGGAAGCGGGGACCGAGGTGGCGCATGCGATCGGCGAGGGCCGGGGGGCATACGCCTACCTGAGCGATGGTCAGGCGACCTTCGACGGTGAGCCGGTGGCGACGGGTGATGCGGCGAAGGTGACCGACCAGCCGGAGCTCCGTATCCGGGCCGTTGCGCAGTCCGAGCTGATCCTCGTCGACGTTCCGATGACCTTCGAGCCGGTCGGGATCTGGGCCGGCCGCTAGCATTCGCCGATGCCCCCGATCGACGACCCCAACGACTACCCCGACGCCCCGACCGCCGGCG
>CAYYDA010000102.1:0-6222 GCA_964470495.1 uncultured Steroidobacteraceae bacterium
GGCAGCCGTATCCGACCACGAGCCGCACCCGCGCCCTGGCGGTGATGAACAACGTGTTCCTGCACCTGCATCCGGTGCGCGTCAAGCGCCACGCCGTGCGTTACACCTACACGTTCTGCCTGGGCGGCATCAGCTTCTTCCTGTTCCTGGCGCTGACCGTGACCGGCCTGTACCTGATGTTCTTCTACGTACCGTCCATCAGCCGCGCCTACCAGGACATCCAGGTCATCGAGGCATCGGTCGCCTTCGGCACACTGGTGCGCAACATGCACCGCTGGGCGGCGCACCTCATGGTCCTGACCGTCTTCCTGCACATGATCCGCGTCTTCTACCACGGCGCATACAAGCCGCCGCGCGAGTTCAACTGGGTCGTCGGCGTGCTCCTGCTCTTCCTGACGCTGATGCTCAGCTTCACCGGCTACCTGCTGCCGTGGGACCAGATCGCCTTCTGGGCCATCACCGTCGGCACGCAGATGGCGCTCTACGCACCGCTCCTGGGCCAGGAGTCGAGCTTCTTCCTGCTCGGCGGCATCCAGGTCGGCCAGGAGACGCTTCTGCGCTTCTACGTGCTCCACGTGATCGCGCTTCCACTCCTGGCGGCCATCTTCCTGATCGTCCATTTCTGGAGGATCAGGAAGGACGGCGGCATCTCGGGACCCGTGTAGGCTAGGGATGAACCGATGACGATCGAGAAGCGACCGAACCGGACCGCCGACAAGAACGCGCCGACCCAGGCGCCGTCGTCCGCACCGATCGTGACGCCCGGGACCGGCCCGAAGCTCCCGGGCCCGCCGGGAGTCCCCGGAACTGAGCGTTTCCGCCTCCTTGCCTACGTGAAGCAGGAGTCGATGGTCCGGGTCGACAAGCGACCCGACGAGACGCTGCTCACCTGGCCGCACCTGCTGCGCCCCGAGTTCCTGATGGCGATGCTCGTCAGCGTCCTGCTGGTGGTCACGTCGCTATGGATCCAGGCGCCGCTGGAGGAGATGGCGAATCCCGCGGTCACGCCGCACGTGGCCAAGGCGCCGTGGTACTTCCTGGGCCTCCAGGAGATCCTCAGCTACTTCAACGCCACCGTGGCCGGCGTCATCGTGCCGACCTTCTACCTGGTCGGCCTGGCCGCGATCCCGTTCATCGATCGTACGCCGTTCAAGGCCGCACGAGATCGCAAGCTGATGTGGGTCTTCTTCATGTGCCTCATGATCGGCGGCCTGCTGACGACCTTCATCGGCTCCTTCTTCCGCGGCCCCGGGTGGAACTGGGTCTGGCCGTGGGAGGGGCTCTTCTTCAACCTATGACACAGCACGCTTCCTACGGAGAGGTCCACGGGCCCCCCACCGGCGAGGTCACGCGGCGTGGATTCATGCGACGCATGCTCGGCGTGGGCGTCGGCATCCTGTCGCTCGAATTCCTGGGCGGAACCCTGGCCTTCCTGTGGCCCAACCTGACCGAGGGCCTCGGTGCCCAGATCACGATCGGCGACGCTGCCACCATCAACACCGCGCAGCCCGAATGGAAGAACGGCCTGCCCTATATCTACGGGCCGGCGAACCTGTTCATCGTCAACGTGCCAGCCGCCAAGGCACGCGTCGAGGGAAACGGGACGGTCAGTGCGCCCGTCGAGGATCCCGGCACGAACCTTGACCCGACCCTTCCACTGGCGGATCGCTCCGTGCTGGCCCTCTGGCGCAAGTGTCCGCACCTCGGCTGCCAGGTCCCGCAGCTGTGCGACCAGAGCCAGTGGTTCGAGTGCCTCTGTCATGGGTCGAAGTACAGCGTCCTCGGCGAGAAGCGCGACGGCCCCGCACCGCGCGGCATGGACGGCTTCCCGATGCTCGTAACGGACGGGATCTACATCGTCGACACGCGCGAGGCAATCAGCGGTCCGCCCCCCGGGACGGTCACCTTCGACAACCGGCTGCCGACCGACATGCCCCACTGCACGGGCTGATCGATGCGACTCAAGACGCTGGGCGTCATCGTCACCCTCGCGCTGTCCATGTTCACCGTGCTCTACTGGCTGACGGACACCGCGCGGCGCGAGGCACTGGGGGTCGAGCAGGAGCACGAACTGCTCGAGTACGCGGAGGTGATCTTCAGCAACGACCCGGCCGAGCCCGCTGCGGCCGGCTGCGCGAACTGTCACGGTGCCGACGGCACCGGCGGCGAGCCGGGAGCGGCGGTCATCGGGCCGAACCTCCACTCGCGGAGCATCGCCGACAAGCTGCGGGCCAACTCGAACTACGTCCGGCTGGTCGTCAGCTACGGGGGTATCGTCGCATCGGGCAACCCCACATCTCCCATGCCGGCGTGGAGCTACGTGGTCGGCGGACCCCTGAACGAGCAGCAGATCGAGGCGGTCGTCGCGCTCGTCGAGGAGTGGGCAGCGGAGGCGGCGGATCAGCCGCTCGAGGAGGTGCCGGACACGGTCGAGGATGGCGCCAACGTGTTCGCGACGGCCGGCTGCGTCAGCTGCCACGGGCCTGAGCTGGAGGGCACGACCGCCGGACCGGACATCCGGTCCATCAACACGGGCGTCATCACCGACCTCGAAGACTGGGTGGTGCCATCCGGCCTCGACCAGATGATCGCCGACTACGAAGAGGACCCGCGCAACTTCCTCGAGCTGTGGATCCGCGATTCGGCCACGAACTATAACGACGGCGAGAACACGCTCATGCCTCCGCACCCGGAGAGCCAGCTGAGCGAAAGCGCATTGCAGGCCCTGATCACCTTCCTCCTGGACCCGGAGCGGTGAGCAAGAGGCCGAGCCGATGAGCACGTATCCCGCCTACCGGCCACGTGGCGGCGTGAACCGGCTGTTGAGCTGGGCTGACGACTTCATGAGCTGGTTCCTGTACGGGCACGAGACGTGGCTGGTGGCGGTGCTCAAGGGCGTGCCGCTCTTCCTCTTCGTCTACTTCCTGCTGACGTACGTCCCGAACTACGTGTACTACCTCATTACCGTCGAGCTGCCGTTCCTGCGCTTCACAGACGACGTCGGCTTCCTCATTGCCAACGGCGTGGCGGGCGGCAACTTCGCGCTGGTGATCGTGCTGGCCATCGGCATCCAGGGGGCTCGTGGACGGCGCGGCTTCGGGTGGTCGCTCATCCGGATCTTCGTGATGCTGAACTACCTCTTCGTCGTCCTGCTGCTGATCCCGCTGCTGGCATTCAACCTGGCCGGCGGCTCGTTCTGGCCGGTGCGCATCCCGATCCAGGCGGTCGCATTCGGCGTGATGGTGGCGGGCCTCGGCGCTGCGGCCTGCGTCTACCTCTATTTCGAGTACAAGCGCATCACCCGGCGCGAGGCGGTCGAGGCCGCGCGCCGCAGCGACCAGCTCGCGCGGCGCTGAACCGGCTCCTTCTCGCCCACCTGGCCTGGTCGACGGTCATCGTCGGCGCCGCCGCGCTCGTCATCGGCCTCGAGCTGACCGCCTCCTGCCCGCCCGGCGGCCCGATCGCATTCGGCGACTGCGAACGCGTGCGGCCGTTTGCGATCGGCGTCGTTGGGCTGGCAGCGCTTCTCTATGTCGCCGGCCTGTCGGCGGTGCGCTGGTGGACCTCCGGTCTCCGTCGCCGGGGCCTGGCCGACGGGCGCGCCACTCGCGACTGGTACCTGCTGGCCGGCGGCCTGGGGCTGCTCATCGCGCCGTTGCTCGCGTTTACGCTGGTGTCTGCCTTTCGCTAGGCTTCGGCACCGGCTGCGGCGCCTCGACCAGCCTGGTGGCGGCGACCGGCGAGGACGCTACGATGACGCGCATGAGCATCGCCACCGCCGACGACCTGCGGGCTCGCCTTGCGGGCGTCGCGACCATCAGCGACACCGGCCTCGAACTGACCAATGAGCGCCGCTTCCGGGACGAGGTCGTGGACGACCTCGTGTTCGAGACCGTCTTCGGCGCCGACGCCGACGTCCGCGACGCGGCTCGTTGGGTGATATGGAGCGCTTCCCAGGTCCTCGGGTGCGGATCCGCCTCAATCCACGAGCTGTACCGCGCCAGGGGCCGTGGAGAGGTCGACGCCACGCGCTTCACCGTGCCGGCCATCAACGTGCGGGCCTTGACCTATCTGACCGCGCGTCAGGCGTTCGCGGCGGCCCTCGAGCGAGACGCCGCAACCGTGATCTTCGAGATCGCCAAGAGCGAGATGGCCTACACCGATCAGCGGCCCGCCGAGTACACCGCGGTCGTGCTGGCCGCCGCGATCCGCGAGGGGTGGCGCACGCCGGTCTTCCTCCAGGGCGACCACTTCCAGTTCAATGCCACGAAGTGGGCATCCGATCCGGCGACGGAGCTCGCGGGGATCAAGGACCTGACCCGCGAGGCGGTCGGTGCCGGGTTCCTCAACATCGATATCGACTCCTCCACCCTCGTCGACCTCTCGCTCCCGACGGTCGAGCAGCAGCAGCGGGTCAACGGCGAGAACACGGCTGAGCTGACGCGCCTCATCCGCGAGCTGCAGCCCGATGGGGTGACGATCAGCGTCGGCGGCGAGATCGGTGAGGTGGGGAAGACGAACTCCACCGAGGATGAGCTCCGCGCCTATCTCGACGGCTACCTGGCGCTGCTGGGCCGTGACATCGAGCCGATCAGCAAGGTCAGCATCCAGACCGGCACCAGCCACGGCGGCGTGCCGATGCCGGACGGCAGCGTGGCCGAGGTGAGCATCGACTTCGACACCCTCCGACGCCTGTCGACGGTCGCCCGCGACGAGTACGCGCTGGCCGGATGCGTTCAGCACGGAGCGTCGACGCTCCCCGAGGAGGCGTTCCACCATTTCCGGGCGAACGGGGCCGCCGAGATCCACCTCGCCACGGGGTTCCAGAACATCCTCTACGACGGCGGCGGCCTGCCCGACGACCTCCGCGCCGAAATGATGGAATGGTGCCGAGTCAACGCCGCCGACGAGCGCAAGGACGGCGAGACTGAGGAGCAGTTCCTGTACAAGACGCGCAAGAAGGCGATCGGGCCGTTCAAGCGCCGGCTCTGGACGCTGCCGGCTGACGCGGCCGATCAGATCGCGGGCAACCTGCGCGCGAAGTTCGACCTCCTGTTCGACGAGCTCGGTATCGCCGGAACGCGGGCCGAGGTCGAGCGCTTCCTCACACCGGTCCCCGTGCCATTGCCCCTCCCGGCCGCCCTCGGTGGCCGTGGCGGCGCCGCGGCCAGCGCCGGCGCATCGGTCTTCGAGGACGACGGTTCGGGCGAATAGCGGCGGTCAGCGAATCCCGATGAGCTTCTGAAGGACGGGCTGGTCGGCGAGGCCGATGAGCCTTCGTGCGGCGGACGGCGGCAGCTTGGCCAGGGCTTCCAGCGCCCGCAGGAGGTCATCCGCCTCCAGCTCGCCGACGAGAGCCCAGAGGCCATCGACCGTCGCCGGCTCGAGGTGGTCGAGCGTCGCGAAGAGCCGCTCGATTGAGCGCGCGTCGCCCTTGACGAACATCTCGACGCCGCGGTCGAAGCGGCGAACGAACTCGAGCAGCTCGCCGAAGCGCTCACCCAGCCGCGCCAGCTCCGGGTCTCCGCCATTGCGGGTGGCGCCGCTCCGCGCCTGTTCGGCGCAACGCGCTATGACCGGGAGGACGGGATCCGTCTCCCGCTGCTTGCGTGCGGCCGCGACGCGCCGGAACCACTCCCAGTGGTCACCGACAGCGCTCCACGCGGCGGCGGCCGGGCCCCGCTGGCCCGAGCGCCGCGGCGCATCGGCACGCTGGATGAGGCCCCACTCCTCGCACTGCGCCAGCGCCAGGCTGGCGGCTCGATGGCTCATGCCGAGCGCGCGGCGCACCTCGGGCTCGGAGAGCGGACCGTCGGACACGAGCAGGTAGCCCTGGACCGTGGCGGTCGACGGCGCGATCCCCCACGCCGCGCCGATCTCGCCCCAGGCGGCGGCGAACGACCGGCGAAGCTCTTCGGCGGCGGAGGTGTCCGGCGTAAACGTGCTACTCACGGGAGCATGTTACCGCGACGAGCTGCCCTCTCGGGCGGACGCGAAGAAGCCCCGGCGGTCGTGCCGGGGCTTCTGGTCGTGGTGGTCGGGAGCCTAGTGGGCGCAGCCTCCGGCCTTGGCCGGTGAGCCATCGGTGTTGAACGACGAGCCGCAGGCGCAGCTGCTGACCGCGTTCGGGTTGTTGATCGCGAAGCCGGAGCCCATGAGCGAGTCGACGTAGTCGATCTCGGCGCCGTCGACGTGCTGCTGGCTGAACTGGTCGATGACGAC
>CAYYDA010000103.1:0-6116 GCA_964470495.1 uncultured Steroidobacteraceae bacterium
CCGAGCTGTTCGCATGGCTGGAGGCAGAGGGATTCGCGCCGGTCTCCACGGATCGGCTTCGTGAGGTGCTCGCCCGCTAGAGGTCCAGGTCGACCTCGTCCTCGGCGCCGATGACCCCGACCACGGCGCGGAGCCCATCCGTCTCGGTGGCGGCGCCGTGCTCGCGTCGCTGGAGCTCCTTCCAGACCTGGTTGGCGTGGTCGACGCACACCACCACAACGTCGCCGTCATGCGCGATGTCGAGCGCGTGCCGCGTGGCCTCGAGCTCGTCCAGGATGGTGGTGATGTTCTCGACGCGCGACGGGTTGGCGGCACGGACGCCCTGCTCGATGAGCTTCGCAGTATCGCCGCGAGGGCGGCCCCTGTTGTTCTCGTCCTCGCGGATGACGATTTCGTCGAAGTAGGCCGCCGCGGCATCGCCGAGCTCCACGATGTCCTCGTCGCGCCGGTCGCCCGCGGTGGCGATAACGCCGATGCGCCGTCCGGTGACGGTGGGTCGCGCGCCACCGGCCGATGGTTGGGTCAGGCGCTCGACGAACTCGCCCAGGGCGCGCATGGCCGGCGGGTTGTGCGCGTAGTCCACGACGACCCGATAGCCGTCGAGCTCGAACATGTTGAGGCGACCGGGGGCCATGAAGTAGGACGTCGTGAAGGTGCGAAGGCCCTGGCGGATGTCGTGGAGGTGCGCGCCCGCGGCCCACGCTGCCCCGGCCGCTGCCAGCGCGTTCTGTACGTTCATGCGCGCCCTCCCCTCGAACGTGGCGGGGATGAGGTGGGTCCAGACCAGCGACATCGACTTGCGCCCCTGGCGCAGCACGATCATCTCCCCGTTGCGCCCCTGCTCGAGCGTCACGCCGCGACGACCCCGGGAGGCCTGGAACTTCAGGCGATCGTGCTCGGGGTCCATGCTGAAGTAGATGACGGAGCCGGAGCAGTGTCGGGCCATCTCGGCCACGAGGGGGTCATCGGCATTGAGGACCGCGACGCCGTCGCGGGGGACTGCCTCGACGACCACCCGCTTGACGCCGGCGAGCTGCTGGATACTCGTGATCCCGCCCAGGCCGAGATGGTCGCCGGTGACGTTCAGGACGACGGCCACGTCATTGCGCTGGTAGCCGAGGCCCTCGCGCAGGATGCCGCCGCGGGCGACTTCGAACACGGCGAAGTCGACGGTCGGGTTCTGGAGCACCATCGAAGCCGACTTCGGGCCTGATGCGTCGGACTTGCGCACGATGCGGCCGTCGACGTAGATGCCGTCCGTGCTGGTCAGGCCGACCTTGCGGCCCATCCCCTTCATGATGTGCGAGATCATCCGGGCGGTCGTCGTCTTGCCGTTCGAGCCGGTGACGGCGACGATCGGGATGCGTGCATCGGCCCCCGGTGGGAAGAGCATGTCGATGACGGGCTTTGCGACGTACTGCGACTCGCCCTCGGTCGGGTGGGTGTGCATCCGGAAGCCCGGAGCGGCGTTGACCTCCACGATGCCGCCGCCGGTCTCGCGCACTGGAATGCTCACGTCGGGACAGATGAGGTCGATGCCGGCAATGTCGAGGCCGACGACCCGCGCGGCAAGCTCGGCCAGCTCCACGTTGTCGGGGTGCGCCTCCTCGGTGCGGTCGATACTGATGCCGCCGGTGCTCATGTTGCCGGTGCGCTTCACGTAGACCCGCTGGCCGCGCGGCGGGACGTCGGATAGCTCGAACCCCTGCTCGCGCGCATACCCGACCGACTCGTCGTCGAGCTTGATGCGGGTCAGCACCTTCTCGTGGCCGATGCCGCGGCGGGGGTCGGCGTTCGTGATCTCGACCAGCTCGGCGACGCTGTGCTTGCCGTCGCCGTCCACGTGGGCCGGCACACGCTGGGCAACCGCGGCCAGGACGCCGCCGATGACGAGGCACCGATAGTCGTTACCGATGAGGTAGGACTCCACCACCACGGAGCCGCCGCGGCTCTGGCCGCGGGCGACGCGGTACCCGTCACGTACGGCGGCCTCGTCCGCCAGGTTGAGCATGACGCCACGTCCGTGATTGCCATCGAGCGGCTTGACGGCCACCGGCATGCCGATGCGCAGCGCCGCGGCGACCGCCCCGTCCTCGTCTCGCACGACCTCGGCGCGCGGGACGGGCACCCCGGTCGCGGCGAGGAGCCGGTTCGTCAGCTTCTTGTCGCCTGCGATGTCGACGCCGAGCGAGCCGGTCTGGCTCGTCATCGTGGCGCGGATGCGCTTCTGGTGGATGCCGTGCCCGAGCTGCACGAGCGACTGGTCATTGAGGCGGATCGAGGGAATGTCGCGCAGCGCCGCCTCGTCCAGGATCGCCTGGGTCGACGGGCCGAACGCGGCGCGCTCGCTGAGCAGGATGAGCTGCTCGAGCTCCGCGCGGAAGTCGAAGCTCGGCTCCGCCTGCACCAGGTGGTTGACCAGCCGCACGGCCAGCTTCCCGGCGGCGATCCCGACCGCCTCCTCGCCGAACGTGTAGACCACGTGGTATCGACCCGGCTCGCCGGTGCCGCGCGTCTTGCCGCGCCCGACCTCGGTGCCCGCCTCGCGCTGCAGCTGGAGCGCGATGTGCTCGGCAACGTGTCCGACCCAGGTCCCGTTGTGCAGACGATCCTCGAAGCCCCCGACCCGGCCGGTCCCGCAGGTGTGCTGGCCGACGCCGGGGAGCATTTCGAGCAGTGCGGTGACGAAGCCGGGGATCGTGTTCGTCGGGAAGTGCTCGAGCACACCGAGATCGACGATGAGCTTGATGGCCGGGTCGTAGTTCCAGAAGTTCGGCCCGCGGTAGACGCGGGTCTCCACGACCTTCAGCTCGGGACGCGGCGAGCTGCCCGGCGGCGGCCCAGGGGCCGCTCGTCGTTTCTTCGGCGTCGACGGCTTGTCAGTCGACCGCCTGGCCGGCGCGCTCACTCGCTTGCCTCCTTGCTCACCCGACGCGTGCGGTAGGCCCGACGACGCGCTCGCTCGGGTGCCGAATCGTCGGCCCCCTCGGCAGCGATGCGGCGGATGAGGCGTCGGGTCTGGTTCGTCGCGGCCTGGAGACTGGCCAGCTCGCGATCCGTGGCGCTGACCGGGCGCAGCGGCGCCATCAGCTTGCGCTTTCGAATGTCGAACCGATAGCCCGACGGCAGTGAATGCAGGGTGACCCCAGAGACCATGATCGGCCGATGTCGCTTGACCTCGTACGCATCGGTCTGGATGTGAGCCGGATCGATGATCGTGACCGAGCCCTTGCCGATCACTTCGAGGATGCCGTTCGGGCTCACGAGCGCAGCGGTGTCCTCGTCGATGCCGATGCCCAGGAGTGCCGGCGACTGGGCCACGAGGGCCAGCAGGCGGCCGAAGCGGTTGCGCTGCTCGAAGTGCTGGTCGATGAGCACGCCGGGCAGCAGCCCAAGGCCGGCGCTCATCTGGGTCATCCGCTGCTTCGGTGTCGCACCGCTGGTGCCGAAGGCGACCATGTGGCCGGCGATGGCCGATGCGCCCGCGCTGGTGCCGGCAACCATGGCGCCGCGCCGGTGGCGGTCGATGAGCGCCTTGCCCAGCAGGGTGCCGCCGATGACGCTCGAAAGCCGCAGCTGATTGCCGCCGGTCATGAAGATGGCGGTCGCGTCGTCGAGCATCGAGACCAGGCGCCGGTCGTTCGCGTCGTCACGGACGAGGGGCCGCATGCCGCGCACGTCGGCGATCCCCAGCTGGCGGAAGAGCGACAGGTACAACTCGGTTGCCTCGTCGCCGAGGGACGACGCGGTCGAGATGATGACGATGCGAGCGTCGCTACCGCCAGCCAGCGCGACGAAGCGCGCCAGGATCTGGCGCTGGCGGAGCTTGTCCTCGGCTCCGCCGATCATGAGGAGGTGACCGGCCCGGGCCTGCCCGGGGCTGGGCGTGGCAGGCATGCCGCGCAGCATAGCGAACTGAGGGCGGCCGGGCCTCACGCTAGACTCGGTCGGATGTCGACCACCGCGCCCGCCCGCTCCGAACGCCGGGACTTCTACGAGGTCCTTGGCGTCGAGCCGTCTGCCTCGAGCGCCGAGCTGCGGGCTGCATTCCGAGACGCCGTGCTGCAGCACCATCCCGACCGGGCGCCGTCGTCGGAGGTCGCCACGCGCCGGACGTCGATCCTGAATCGCGCCTGGGCGGAGCTGCGCGACCCGCTTCGGCGCCTGCACTACGACCACGCGCTGGAGGCGGGCCGCGGCGACCGCCTCGAGTGGCCGCTGGACGACGGCGAGGCACCTCGCGCGGCGAGGCGCCGGCACCCGCGCCGCTACGAGCCCGACGAGCCCAGCCCGTGGCATCAGCCGCAGTGGCGCTCGTCCGCCGGCTTCCGGGTGCCGGCTGAAGTCTTCATGGCCGGGCCGGCGGCGCAGGAGCGTTGGATCGTCGACAACCACATTGCCGGCCAGGACTGGCGGGATCACAACGAGCGCTACTGGCTGCGGTTCGCCGCGCGCCACTATGCCGAGCGAGGCCGAACCGAGGATTGCCTGGGCGTGCTCGAGCGCATCGTCGCGCAGGAGCCGCCGCTGGCAGAGATCGTGGACGCCAACCTGCGCGACGCCTACATTGCCGCCGGGGAGGAGCTGCGCGGGGCGATCACGCTGCGGGCGATTGCCGAGCGTCATCCACCGGGTTCCTCGCGGCGGGTGTGGGCCGAGCGGGAGCTGCGGGTCGTGCTCGGCGTGTACCGCGATGCCCATGTCAGGCGTGGCCCGGCGGCGCGCCGTGCCGAGAACGCCGAGCTGCTCCTCAACTTCCTCGAGTCGCTCGAGGTGGAGCCCAGCTTCACCGACTACCGAGCCGCGATCGTCGCGCATCGGCGGGCCGGCAACCAGGGCAGGGCGGCCGAGCTGGTCGAGCGAGTCATGGCGGCTCCCGTTTCTGAGCCGGGGCGCTGGTTCAGCCTCATCCAGCTCCTGACCGAGGCGGGCCAGCTCGACCGCGCGTCGGCGCTGCTGGCGGAGATCGCACGCGGAGAGCGACCCGCGGCGCTCGATCCGCGGCGCGTCCACGGACCGTGGCGCCGGATCGCGGTCGCGCGCGAACGCCTCGCCCGAGCCCGGCGGCGAACGCCCCTAGCGCGCTCCGCGACCTGATCGGGCCGTGAAGCGTTCCTGGCTCGACCGACGCGCGCTGCTGGGAGCCTTCGTTGGCGCCGGTGCCGCCCTGCTGGGCGCGTGGCTGGCTGGGTCCCAGCCGGAGCACCTGCCGTACACGGTGCTCCTCGTCCTCGCCATCGCCATCGTCGGCTTCGTGGTGGGCTACGCGGCGGCGGCGTGGGCGTACGTGGTCGGGACGATCATCGTGGCGATGGCGGTTGTCGGCGAGGAGAGCTGGGCCGTGAGCGACATCGTGCGCTTCGTCGCATTCCTGTTTGGATCCCCGGTGATCGTCTATCTCGCCCGGCGCGCGGAAGCGCACCGCGACGTCGCCGAACGCGCCCTCACCGCAAGCCACGATGCGCGGCGGCAGGCGGACGAGGAGCGCGAGCGCCTCGAGCGCGCCAGCAGGGACCTGGACGTGGCCCTTGCCGCGGCGGAGCGCGAGCGCGCGAGGCTCGAGGAGGTGGCAGAGGCCATTCCGGAGCCTCTGGTCGTCTACGACGATAAGCTGCGGGGGACCTATGGCAACCGGGCTGCCCTTCGCCTGTTCGGGCGGAGCTTCGTCGAGCGGCCCCTGGACGACTGGGGTCGGGCCACCGAGCCGCGCGATGAGCAGGGGAACGCGCTCCCGCGCGCCGAATGGCCGCAAGTTCGAGCCCAGAACGAGCTCTTTCGGCGCCGGCTGACGCTTCGGATCCCGATGTCCGGGCGGGACGTGATCGTCGACACGGAGGGAACCCCGATTCCGGGCGGTGGCGCCGTGCTCCTGCTGCGCGACATCGGCAAGGAGGAGGACGAGAGGCGTCGTCTCTCGCGCTTCGCGAGCTTCGTCGCACATGAGCTGCGAAACCCGCTCGCCGTGGCGAAGGCCCGAATCGAGCTCGCGCGGCGTGACCCCGGCCTGCCGGCGCGCGCCGGCGCGCACTCGGCCCGGGCGCTGGAGTCGGTCGATGCCGCGATCGGCATCCTCGAGCGCCTCGAGCTCTATTCGCGCGCGGACACCGGCCACGTGG
>CAYYDA010000104.1:0-6075 GCA_964470495.1 uncultured Steroidobacteraceae bacterium
CGCGCGACAACCTGCTCATGCGCATGGATGCCGAGGAGTGGGATGCCGTGATCGATACGAACCTGTCGGGGCCGTTCTGGATGACGCGCGCCATCGCCCGGCCGATGCTCAAGGCCCGGCGCGGCCGCATCATCAACATGAGCTCTGCGGCCGGCCGGATGGGGAACGCCGGCCAGGCCAACTACGCTGCGGCCAAGGCGGGACTCATCGGCCTCACCAAGACGACTGCCCGCGAGCTGGCCAGCCGCGGCATCACCTGCAACGCCATCGCCCCGGGCCTGATCCAGACCGATCTGACGTCCGACCTGCCGCCCGCCGCGACCGAGGCGCTGATCGCCATGACTCCACTCGGATACCTCGGCAGCGTCGACGACGTCGCCGGCGCGGCCGTCTACTTTGCCTCCGACGAGGCGCGCTATGTCACCGGCCAGGTGCTCGGCGTGGACGGCGGCATCGTGATGGGGTCCTGACCGGCAGGCGGCTTGCAACGGCCTAAGATGAAGCCACGACCAGCAAGCGATTCCTTACCGGAGAGGAGACCGATGCTCACCCTGAGCTCAATCCTGCGCCCGACGCGCATCGTCGACGCGCACTGCGACATTCCATGCGGCGTCTACGACCCCGAGCAGGCCCGGATCGAGGCAGAGTCCTGCCTGCGGATCATCGAGAAGCACGACGCCAGCGACGACGAGCACTTCCGCGCCCGCTGCATCCACGTCAAGGAGGAGCGCGCCGAGCTCGTCAAGCACCATCTCGACGTCCTCTGGCACGACTACTTCAAGCCGGAGCACCTCGAGAAGTATCCCGACCTGCACGAGACATTCTGGAAGGCCACCAAGCAGGCCAGCAAGGTGAAGCAGTCGCTCGATGCCGGCGCCGCCAAGGAGCTGCTGACGATGATCGACACCATCGACGAGATGTGGAAGTCGACGGGCGGCCCGGAGAAGACGCGGGTCAGCGGCCGCCCATCATGACCGCCTGACGAGGCGATGCGCGTGAGGGGCCTGGTCTGGCCCCTCGTCGCGCTCCTGGCACTGCTCGCCGCACGTCGCCGGCTCGACGTGGTCGAGGTGCGCGGGCGCTCAATGGCGCCTGCCCTGCTCCCCGGCGACCGGCTGCTTGTGATCCGCGGGCCGGCCCGCGTCGGCGACATCGTCCTCGCGGCCGACCCGCGGGATGCGCGCCGCGAGGTGGTCAAGCGCGTGCGGAGCATCGGTTCTGGCGGCGTCCACCTGGCCGGGGACAACCCCGCCGAGAGCACCGACGCTCGGACATTCGGGCCGATTCCCGCGCACGCAATCCGCTGGCGAGTGGCCGCGCGCTACTGGCCACCGGGTCGCATCGGCGCCATGGCAGCCTCAGTCGAGGACGATCTCGACCGGGAGTGAGCCGGCGGCCCACCTGCTGAGTGGATGCCCCTCCGACCAGCCCTGGTATTTCGCTGCGAGCATGCGGCTAGCCAGCGGCTCACGCTCCTCGCCCTCGATAACCCGAGCCTGGCCTTCGAGTGTCCGCCCGCCGATCCGCACGCGGACCCGTGGATCGGCTCGCAGGTTGCGGACCCAGTGAGCCCGATCTCGCCCGCCGGCGAGCAGATAGATGCGCTCGCCATCGGTGGCGAACCAGATCTCGATCGTGCGCGGTCTGCCGGACGTGCGCCCGGTCGTCTGGAGATGGCACACCGAGTCTGATGCATGCTCGGCCAGGATCTTTGGGACGCTCATCCGCAGCCGCAGGCGGCCGCCACGGCGTCGACGCACCCGGCGAGCTCGCCCGGAAGCAGCTCCACGCCGGGTCCGGCCTCGGCGGCGACGAGATGCGCGACGCCTCCGGCCGGGCGGACCGAGAGGCGCGCGTCGGGAACGCGGTGTCGCAGGAAGTCGAAGACCGGCCCCAGGCCCGCGTCGCCGTACTCCGCGCGCACGGCGCCGGTGTCGACCACGACGAGGTCCGGAGCCCGCAGCGTGACGGCCTGGTGCAGCCGCGCCGCGTCGTTATAGAAGAACGCGATGGCGCCGGCGAGGCGCTCGTCGAGGGCGGCGGCCAGGTCGCGGTCGCGCGTGAGGCAGTAGACGATCGGATCGGCGGCCATGGGTCTTCGAAGGGTAGCAGGCGCCTGCGGCGGTACAATAAACGGCCGATGACAGCGACCACTCCCTCCCGCGCGACCCAGCGGCGCGACCTGACGACCGGCCGCCACCAGCACCTCGGCAGCCTGCTCGGGCGCGTCTGGCCGGTCGACGCCGTGGGTGTCGAGGAGCGCGCGGCCTCCCTCGCGAAGCGGTCGATCAAGAAGGAATCCAAGCTCTGGGCGCTCGACCTGGCGATCCGGATGATGGATCTCACCACGCTCGAGGGGAAAGACACGCCGGGCAAGGTGCGCGCCCTGGCCGGCAAGGCGCGGCGCCCTGACCCGACCGACCCGACCATCCCGTCCGTTGCCGCCCTGTGCGTCTATCCCAACATGATCCCGACCGCGGTCGAGGCACTCAAGGGCTCGGGTGTGAAGGTCGCCTCGGTGGCGACCTACTTCCCGTCCGGCCAGGCGCCGCTCGAGGTGAAGCTGGCCGACGTTCGCGCGGCGGTCGAGATGGGAGCCGATGAGATCGACATGGTCATCGACCGCGGCGCGTTCCTGGCAGGGGATTACGCATCGGTCTTCGACGAGATCGTGGCGGTCAAGGAGGCGTGCGGCGAGGCGCACCTCAAGGTGATCCTCGAGACCGGCGAGCTCGAGACCTACGACAACGTGCGGCGCGCATCGGTCCTGGCCATGGCGGCCGGCGCCGACTTCATCAAGACCTCCACCGGCAAGGTGCAGCCGGCGGCGACCCTGCCGGTCACGCTCGTCATGCTCGAGGCGATCCGCGACTTCCACGCCCAGACCGGACGCGTCGTGGGCATGAAGCCGGCCGGCGGGATCAAAACCGCGAAGGAGGCCATCGGCTACCTCACCACGCTGTACGAGACGTTGGGCCCGGCCTGGATGACGCCCGATCTCTTCCGCTTCGGCGCAAGCTCGCTGCTCAACGACGTGCTGATGCAGATCCGCAAGGAGCGCACGGGCCGATACTCCGGCCCCGACTATTTCACCCTCGACTAGGCCGATGCAGGTCGCGCCCGGCACGATTGCCGTGTGGTCCGACCTCGGCTGCCCGTGGTCGCACGCCGTCGTGTGGCGCCTCCACGATGCGCGGCGCCGCCTCGGTCTCGAGGGCCGCGTCGCGTTCGACCATCGCGCGTTCCCGCTCGAGCTCTTCAACAACGAGCCGACTCCTCGGCCGATGCGCGAGGCCGAATGGCCCGTCGCCGCGCTTCTGGCGCCCCGCGCGGGCTGGCAGGCCTGGTCTGCGCCCGATCACGCCTGGCCGGTGACGATGCTGCCGCCGATGGAGGCGATCCAGGCCGCCAAGCTCCAGTCGCTGGCCGCGGCGGAGGAGCTCGACCGCGGCCTGCGTCGCGCGTTCTGGGGCGAGAGCCGCTGCATCAGCCTGCGGCACGTCATCCTGGAGGTTGCCACCGAGTGCGACGCCGTCGACGTGAACGCGCTTGCCGAAGCCCTGGACGACGGCCGGGCCCGCCGAATCCTCTTCGCCGACTGGGCCTTGGCTCGGGGGGACGAGGTGCGCGGATCCGCTCATCTCTTCGCTCCGGACGGCACCAACGCGCAGAACCCGGGGATCACGATCGGCTGGCGGGCGGACGACAGCCCGACGGGCGGCATCGCCACGATTGAGGCCGATGATCCGGCCGCCATCGACGATCTCGTCCGCCGCGCCGCGGCCTGATCTCACAGGATGGCCGGCCGGCGCGTTCCAGGGAGCGTGCACCTTCCGCCGTTCGAGACCCTGATCGACGCACACGCCGCCGAGCTGTATCGGTTTCTCACCGGGTACGTCGGGCCGACGGAGGCGGAGGATTGCCTACAGGAGACCTTCATGTCCGCGCTGCGCGCGTATCCGCGACTCCGTCACAACGACAACCTTCGTGCCTGGCTGTACACCATCGCGCAGCGCAAGGCGACCGATGCCGCCCGCCGCGTTGCCCGTCGTCCCACCCGCCAACTCGACGGCATCGAGCCGGCCGCGCCGCAGGCCCACGAGCCGCCGGACGATGGGCTCTGGGTCCTGGTCCGTGGCCTTCCCGCAAAGCAGCGGGCGGCGGTGACGCATCGGTTCGTGCTCGATCTCGCGTATGCCGAGATCGGGGCGCGCATGGGCACCAGCGAAGAGGCCGCGCGGCAGAACGTGAGCGCCGGCCTCCGACGGCTGCGCCGGGAGGTGTCCGATGAGCGATGACGTCGAGCGCCGCCTCGCCGGCGGCGCACCACGCCGGATGCTCGACCTCGAGGGACTCCGCAGTGCGATCGCGCGGCGGGCCGCGGCCGACGGCCTCCTAGACGTCGCACACGCCACCTACGACTCTCCGCTCGGGCCGCTCACCGTGATGGTCACGCCGCGCGGGCTGCTCCGGCTCTCGTACCCCGGCGAGCCGGTCGAAGCGCAGCTGGAGGACACGGCTGGGCGCATCTCGCCGCGCATCCTGGCCGCACCGGAACGGACCGACGCTGTCCGTCGCCAGCTGGACGAATACTTCGCGGGAGCCCGGCAGGTCTTCGACGTTCCGATCGACTGGCGGCTGGTACGTGGATTCGCCGGAGACGTGCTGCGCGCCACCGCGCGCATCCCGTTCGGCGGCGTCTCGACCTACCGCGAGGTGGCCACCGAGGCCGGCTCGCCGAACGCGTACCGCGCCGCCGGGAACGCGCTCGGCTCGAACCCCGTGCCGATCGTGGTGCCCTGCCACCGCGTCCTGCACGCCGGCGGCGGCCTGGGCGGCTACACCGGCGGCATGGACCGCAAGCGCTACCTGCTGCGCCTCGAGGGCGTGCTCGACGCGTAGGAGCGGAACCGATGCCCTCCCCGGCGCGTCCGACGCGCAGACTCAACCGACCCCCGACAATGAGGCTCGCTCCCGTGCGCAACCGATCCATCGCGACGCTGCTCGCCGCCCTCGCCCTCGCCGCCTGCACCTCGCAGGGACCCGACACGCCGACCGACGATGACGACAGCCCTCCGCCGTCCGTGGCTCCCGGCGATGCTCCGGTGCTGGTGATCGCCGATGGCGACGCGAACGGGCCGGGGCTCAGCGTGACCGATGCGCTCGGCCACCAGGCCACCGATGACCTCGTCACCGTGACCGGCGCGCTCTTCGTCGATCCCGACGGCACCGTCCGCCTGTGCGACGCGATCGCCGAGTCGTTCCCGCCGCAGTGCGGCGGCGACCGCATCGAGGTGCAGGGCGTCGACCTCGCCACCGTGGCCGACCTCCAGGACGCAAACGGCGTGCAATGGGCGGAGGCCGTGACGCTGTTCGGATCGGTCGAATGAGGCGGCTCACGGCGGTTTCGCTGCTCGGGGCGCTCCTGGCCGGATGCGCCGCAGCGCCACCCGCGGCAACAACGTCACCCGCGGCAACTGGTGGCACGGGAACGCTGGTGATCGGGGCCTCCTTCGAGGACCCGCCCGTCGGACAGCCGATCTCGATCGGTGGATACGGGTTCTTCGCCGCGATCGACGGCGGCGCTGAGGCCGAGGTTCCTTTCGAGGGCGAGCTCCGCGTGGAGCTGGACGCCGGTACGCACGAGCTTGCGATCGCCACGCGACCTGCGAGCGACGTCTTGACCGTTGGTGCGGACGGCGAATCTGAGCGCGAGTTCTACGACGTCAGCGCCGGGTGCGAGGGAGAGGTCGAGGTCCCGTCCGGAGGCGAGGTCCGCGTCACCTACCACGCCGTCGGCGGCGAGGACTGCCGGGTCACGATCGACGAGTCCTAGAGCGGGAGTGCCATAATCGAGGGCGATGACCCTCACCAAAAAGCCCGAATCGCGACCGGCGAAGAATCCGTGGGGCCTGGCCGCGGGCGGCGACGTGCCGTGGGAGTACGCGCCGGCACCCGAGGCGACCGACCACATCCGCATCGAGCCCGAGTACGGGCTCTTCATCGGCAACGAGTTCCGGCCGTCGAAGCCGCGCAAGACCTTCACCGTCATCAACCCGGCCACCGAGGAGCCGC
>CAYYDA010000105.1:0-6020 GCA_964470495.1 uncultured Steroidobacteraceae bacterium
CAGGCCCCCATCGCGCCGCCGCCCGAGCCCGCCGCCCCACGCAACGCGGCGGACGACCTGGGAGCGACGCTCGAGCGCCTCGCCGGCCTGCGCGACAAGGGGCTGATCACGCCTGAGGAGTACGAGGCCAAGAAGCGCGATCTGCTGGAGCGGATGTAGGTGCCCGAACCGGGCCTCGGGGCGCTCGCGGACGGAATCTACGGCGCGGAGCTGGACCGGCGCATCGCTGAAGCCACCGAGGCGATCCGGACGAGCCTGGCCGACGAGCCGGCCTTGGCACAGCCACGCCTGGCGATCGTCCTCGGCTCTGGCCTGGGCGGCGTGGTCGAGCTGCTCGATCCCGAGCCGAGGCTGCACCTTCCATACGGCGACATTCCGCACGTTCCTGTCGCCAGCGTGGCGGGTCACGCCGGGGAGCTGGTGGCTGGATCGGTCCGCGGCACTCCGGCCGTCGTCCTGTCCGGACGAGTCCACCCATACGAGGGGCACTCTCACCGTGAGGCCACGCTCCTCCTGCGGGCGGTCCTTGCTCTCGGGATCGACACCGTGGTGCTCACCAACGCCGCGGGCGGCCTCGACCCGGACTACGACCCGGGCGACGTCATGCTCATCAGCGATCACATCAACCTGTCGGGAGACAACCCGCTCGTCGGGCCGAATCTCGACCGCTTCGGCGTGCGCTTTCCGCCGCTGACCGACGCGTACGACCCCGACCTGCGGGCGCGCGCCCTGGAGACAGCCGATCGAACCGGGATCGGGCTGCGACAAGGGGTCTACATCATGCTTGCAGGCCCGTCCTACGAGACGCGCGCCGAGATGGCCATGCTCCGTCTGCTGGGTGGCGACGCGGTCGGCATGAGCACGGCGCACGAGGTGATCGTGGCCCGGCATGCGGAGCGTCGCGTCGTTGCCTTCAGCCTGATCACGAACAAGGCCACGGCCGACGTCGAGGCCGGGGCGAACCACGAGGAGGTCATCGAGATGGGGCGGCTCGGCGCCGAGCGCCTCGTGACGCTGCTGGGTGACTTCCTGCCCCGGTTGGCCTGATGCTCTTCGGCAACCTCTCCATCGAAAGCCTGATCGCCGGCATCATCGCGCTGGTGGTCGGCCTGACCTTCCACGAGTTCAGCCACGCGCTCCTGGCCGATCGGCTCGGCGACCACAGGCCAAGGGCCATGGGCCGCCTGACCCTGAACCCGATCCCGCACATCGATCCCCTCGGCGCCCTGATGCTGGTGGTCGCGGGCTTCGGCTGGGCCAAGCCCGTTATGGTCAACCCGGCCGCGTTGCGCGACGGACAGCGCGGCATGGCGCTCGTGGCCTTCGCCGGACCGATCGCGAACGTGCTGGTCGCCATCGGCTTCGCAATCGTCTACCGCGTCATGGGGATCGCCGGCGTCGACGACGGCTTCTTCCCGCGCCTCGGCGAGCTGATCGTGCGGCTCAACATCCTGCTGGCCATCTTCAACCTGATCCCGATCCCTCCGCTCGACGGCTACAACGTGCTGCTGGCCTTCCTCCCGCCGCGCCAGGCGATGGTCGTCCGCCAGTACGCCCCCTACGGCGTCATCATCCTGCTGCTCCTGGTGTTCCTTCCCGGCAGCCCGCTGCGCGCCCTCCTCGGGCTTGCCATCCCCGTCTCGCAGGTGCTGATCGGTGCATAGGGTCGGGCAGTTCGTCGCGCACGTCCGTGCGCGAGTCGAGCCGGAGGAAGAGGCGCTCGTCGGCCGCATCCTGCCGCTCGGCGGCGCGAGGCTCTTCGGGTCGATGCCTGTCGCCGACCGTCGCCACGGGCTCGACGTGGCCGAGAAGCTCCTTCGTGGCGGTCACGACGACGCGGACCTGCTCGGGGCCGCGCTCCTGCACGACGCCGCCAAGGGGCGTCGCATGCGGCTCTGGCATCGCGTTGCCGGCGTGCTGCTCGAGACGCTGGCTCCATCGGTCCTGCGACGGCTGGCGAACGCGAATCCGGCCTCATGGCGGCACCCGTTCCACCTCTACCTGCACCACGAGCCGATGTCGGCCGACCTGGCAACGGCGGCGGGTTGCAGCCCGCGCCTGGCCGCGTTCATCCGCGCCGAGTCGACGACCGAGCGCGACGCGCACCTCCTCGCAGCGCTGAAGGCCGCCGATGACGCAAGCTGACCCCATGCAGCCGATCGCGATCGAGGCCGGTTCGATCGTCGCGGTCCCGGTGGGCGAGGCCGAGTTCACGCTCGCGTTGCCCGACTTCGAGGGCCCGCTGCAACTGCTCCTGCACCTGATCGAGTCGCGGCAGCTGGACGTCCTGACCGTGCCCCTGGCCGAGGTGGCCGACGCCTACGTCGAGCACCTCACGCGCAACCCGGTCAACGCCGTCAACCTGTCGGAGTTCGTCGTGATCGCGGCACAGTTGATCTTCCTCAAGTCCCGGCGGATGCTGCCCGCGGAGCCGCTGCCGCCCCTGCCGGACGCGATCGACGAGGTCGACGAGGATGAGCTCCGTCGCCGCCTGATCGAGTACCGGGCACTGCGCGACGCGGCCGTGTCCCTGGGCGAGCGGGACGGTGTCGCCCCGGTGATGCGCCGCGAGCCGCGTGAGTCGGACCTGCCCGAGGCGCCATCCGAGCCGATGCCGGCAGCCGTCCTGGCGGCAGCCCTCGAGACGCTCGCCGCCATCCCCGAGCCGGTGGCGCCGCCACCCGAGATCATCGCCCGCGAGATCACGATCGGGCAGCAGATCGAGGTCCTGCGCCAGGCGCTGTCGCGTGGCGGCCGCATCGTGCTCCAGTCGATCCTGGCCCGCTGCCGCTCCCGCACCGAGGCGGCGGTCACGTTCCTCGCCACCCTGGAGCTGGTCCGGCGGAAGCAGGTGACGGTCCAGCAGGACGACGTCTTCGGCCCGATCCTGATCGAGTCGGCGGAGCCGGGCCGATGACCGACGAAAACCACTCTGGCGACATCGGCGCATTCCTCGAGGCGCTCCTGTTCATCGCCGAGCGGCCGCTCGCGAGCACCGAGATGGGCGAGCTGGCCGGCGTGCCGCGCCTCCACGCGGAGGCTGCCCTCGCCGCGCTGGCCGAGCAGCTCAACGAGGACGAGCGCGGCATCCGGCTCCAGCATCACGACGACGCCTGGCAGCTCGTAACGGCGCCGGAGGTCGGCGCCCGTCTGGCCGCCTACGCGGCGCGCGAGGAGGGTCGCCTGTCGACGGCCGCGCTCGAGGCGCTCGCCGTTGTTGCCTACCGGCAGCCATGCACGCGTGGCGACGTCGAACGGGTCAGGGGAGTCGATTCCGACTACGTCATCCGGTCGCTCCTCCATCGGCGACTGGTGGTCGAGATCGGTCGACGCGACACGCCCGGCCGTCCGGTGCTCTTCGGAACGACCTTCTCCTTCCTCGAGCGTTTCGGCCTCACCTCGCTCGACGACCTGCCGCAGCTGTCGAGCGACGCGGCGCAGCTGACGGCCCTGACGGGGGCGTCGGCCGACGGCGCGGACCCCGCCGACCCCGCCGATGGCGAGTGAGCGGCTTCAGAAGCTCATCGCCCGTGCCGGGCTCGCCTCGCGCAGGGGCGCCGAGGTCCTCATCGCCGATGGGCGCGTCCGGGTCAATGGGCAGGTCGCGCAGCTCGGCGCGTCGGCCGATCCGGCGGTCGACCGCATCGAGGTCGACGGCAGCCCGCTTCGGACTGCGTCCCGTGCCATGCACCTGGCCGTCCATAAGCCGCCGGGCTACCTGTCCTCGGCACACGACGAACGAGGGCGCCGCTCGGTCGTCGGCCTTGTCGACGCCGGCGGTGAGCGCCTGTGGCCGGCGGGCCGCCTCGACGTCGAGTCGGAGGGCCTGATGATCCTGACCAACGACGGTGACTGGGCCAACCGCGTCGTCCATCCCCGCTACGGGAACGAGCGCGAGTACGCGGCGCTCATCTCGCCGGCGCCGACCCGCGCGGTGCTCAAGCAGCTCCGTGACGGCGTCACCCTGGAAGATGGTCCGGCGCACCTGCTGGCCGCCCGCTTTGCCCTTCCGCCACCCGAGGTCGAGCGTGAGCGCACCGAGGAGGGCGCGTGGCTCGCCGTCCGTATCGGGGAGGGCCGCAAGCGCGAGGTGCGCCGCCTCTTCGCTGCCGTCGACGCCCGCGTCGAGCGCCTCGTCCGCACGCGGATCGGTCCGCTCCGCCTCAGTGGGCTGCGGTCCGGGCAGTGGAGGCTGATGCGACCCTCCGAGGTGGCCGCGCTGGCCGGCGAGAAGCGCCGATGAGCAGCACGACGGTCGCCATCGACGGGCCATCCGGCGCGGGAAAGAGCACGGTCGGCCACGCGCTCGCCCAGCGGATCGACGCGACGTTCATCGATACCGGGCTCATGTACCGCGCGCTCACCCTCGCGGCGCTGGAGCGAGGGATCGACGTCGAGGACGGTCGGGCCCTGGGGGCGCTGGTCGGGGAGTGCGGGATCGACGTCGAGCGGCCGCGTCCCGACCAGACCGACCGGCTAGAGACGGTGCTGCTGGATGGCCGCGACGTGACCCTCGACGTCCGCTCGCCACACGTCGATCGCGCCGTGAGCGCCGTCAGCCGCCACCCGCAGGTCCGCGACGCGATGGTGGACGTGCAGCGCGCGGCAGCCCAGCGTGGAGGCGGGATGGTCATGGTCGGGCGCGACATCGGCACCGTCGTCCTGCCGGAGGCGAGGCTCAAGGTCTATCTCACCGCCGATGCCGACGTGCGGGCCGCCCGCCGCGCGGCTGAGATGGGGCGTCCCGACCGGGTCGACGAGTATCTCGAGGAGATCCGTCGCCGGGATGCCGCGGACTCGAGGCGCGCGGTGGCGCCGCTCCGAGTCCCCGATGGCGCCCTGGTGCTCGACACCGGGGAGCTGTCGGTGGATGCGTGCGTCGACGCGATCGTCGAGGCCCTGGAGCCGATCAATGCGTAGCTGGTTCTATCACCCGGGCTGCGCGATTGCCGGATTCCTGGCTCGCCTGCTCTTTCGAGCTCGGATCGAGGGCGTCGAGCATGTCGCGCGCGAAGGCGCCTTCATCGTCGTGTCGAACCATTGCTCCAACCTCGACCCGCCGATCCTGGGCTGGGCGACCGGTCACCAGGTCGGCCGGGTGGTGCATTTCATGGCCAAGATCGAGATGCGCGGGTGGCCGATCGTCGGCTGGCTGGCCACGCAGTCGGGCGTCTACTTCGTCCGCCGCGGCGAGGGAGATCGCGCGGCGCAGCGCTTCTCCCTGGAGGCGCTGGCCGACGGCCGCCCGATCGCCATGTTCGTCGAGGGCACACGCTCGCGGGACGGCCACCTGAAGCCCGCCAAGCCCGGCGCTGCGCTGCTGGCCATGCGATCCGGGGCATTGCTGATCCCGGTCGGGATCGCCGGCACGCATCGCATCTTTCCGGGCCGCTCGCGCTGGCCGCATCCCACTCGCATCGTCATGCGAATCGGCGCGCCGTTCTCATTGCCCCACGCGCCGGAGGGGCGCCTGGACCGGGCTGCGCTCACCGAGGGCACCGATCGGATCATGCGTGAGATCGCGGCGCTCCTGCCACCGGAGCAGCGACCAGCCACTTGATCCGGCTTCCGCTGGCAGGCGGAAGCGACCCTGCGACGTATCCCTTCTAGAATGAATGCGATGACAACGACCACGCGGCCCGATGTCCGCATCGCCGAGCGCGCCGGCTTCTGCTACGGCGTGCGCCTCGCGATCGACAAGGCGAAGCATGCGCGAAGCGAGGGCAAGGAGGTCACCACCCTCGGCCAGCTCGTGCACAACCCGGGCATCAAGGCCGATCTCAGTGACCGCGGCATTCGCACCGCCGACCTCGCCGACCAGGTCGAAGGCGGCACGCTCGTCATCCGCGCGCACGGCGTGCCGAAGGGCGAGTTCGAAGCGGTCAAGGGCAAGGAGGATCTCGAGGTCATCGACGCGACCTGCACCTGGGTGCTCCAGTCGCAGAAGGCCGCCCGCGAGCTGGCAGAGGCCGGCTACACGGTGTGCATCATCGGTCACGAGGACCATCCCGAGGTCAAGG
>CAYYDA010000106.1:0-5928 GCA_964470495.1 uncultured Steroidobacteraceae bacterium
GACCACGCCGCCGAAATCCGCGTGCCCGGGCGTGTCGACGATGTTGAGGCGAACGCCGTCATAGTCGACCGTGGTCTGCTTGGCGAGGATGGTGATGCCCTTCTCGCGCTCGAGGTCACCCGAGTCCAGCACGCGGTCGACGACCGTCTCGTTGGCGCGGAAGGTCCCGGTCTGGCGCAGCATGCCGTCGACAAGGGTCGTCTTGCCGTGGTCGACGTGGGCGATGATCGCCACGTTGCGCAGGTCAGAGCGGATTGCGGTCGTCATGGGGTCATCATCGTCGCAGAACGGCGGTGGGGGTGCTTCATCCTGGACCGCGCGATGGAGCCCGCGACTGACCGTGGCGCCTGTCGGGCGGGGTGCCGCAGCCGGTCCGCCACGTGCAGACTGGCAGGACGATGCCGACCGACGCGCTGCGCGATCTCGCCGCCGCCCTCGAACGGCGCGTTGCCGCTGCACCGAGCGCGGACCGCGCCGAGAGGGCCGAACGGCTGCGTCGTCACGTCACCGAGTACCTGGGCCCGCGAGCACAGAACGCCGCCGCTCCGCTGGTCGTCGTGATCCTTGGCTCGACCGGGAGCGGCAAATCGAGCCTGTTCAACGCGCTCGCCGGCCGCGCCGCCAGCCCATCAGGCGTGCTGCGGCCGACCACGCGCCGCCCGATGGGCATCGTCCACCCGGCCGAAGCCGGACAGGACCTGCTGCCCGGCATGGCGTCGCGCGATGCCGTCGATCTCGTGACCGATCCCGCCGCGCGCCGCGGGCTCGTCGTGGTGGACGCCCCCGACTTCGACAGCGTCGAGCTCACGAACCGCGCACTGGCGGAGGAGCTGCTCGAGGCCTCCGACCTCGTGGTCTTCGTCACGACTGCCACTCGCTACGCCGATCAGGTGCCGTGGACCATCCTTGGTCGCGTGCACCAGCGCGGCGTGCCGCTCCTCGCGGTCCTGAACCGACTTCCCCCCGAGACCGATGACGCCGACGCGGTGGTCGCCGACTACCGCGGCCTCCTCGAACGCGGAAGCCTGACCGACGCCGGCGCCTTCGGGCGCCTCGAGGTCGTGCCGGTCCTCGAAGGCGCCCTGGATGCCGAGCACGATGCGCTCGATGCTGATGCTGTTGCGCCGATCCGCGACGCGCTCGATCGTCTCATGGCCGACGACGTCGCGCGTCGCGCGCTGGCGCGCCGCAGCCTTGCATCGGCGCTGGAGGGATTGCCCGCAGCCGTCGACGAGGTGGCGAGCGAAGTCGACGAGGAGCAGGCGGCGGCGCGGGCTCTGGTGGCCACCGCCGACCGCGCGTTCAGCGATCGGCGCACGGCGCTTGGCGAGGAGCTTGGGCGCGGTGCCTTCCTCCGCGCCGAGGTGCTGCGCCAGTGGCAGGACTTCGTGGGTGCCGGCCAGGTGGCCCGCATCCTGTCGCAGGGCATCGGGCGAGTGGCCGCCACAATCCGCAGCCTGTTCCGGCCGGGGCCGGCCGCGCCAGCAGTCGAGGTGCGTGAGGCCGCCTTCGCGGACCTCGTGGCCCTCGCTGTCCAGCACGCCGACGCCGCCGCGCGCCGCACGGCCACCGCCTGGATCGACGACCCGTACGGCGCAAAGGCCATCGCCGTTGATGCGAGGCTATGGGGTGCTTCACCCGATCTTGCCGATCGGCTCAGCACGGATCTCGAGGTGTGGGCCGCCGGCGTCGGCGACCAGATCCGCGCCATGGGCGAGCAGCGCAAGGGCTGGGCGCAGGTGGCCAGCATCGGCGTCAACGCGGTTGGGACGAGCGCGGTCCTCGCCGTCTTCGTCCAGACCGGCGGCCTTACCGGTGCCGAGGTGGGGATCACCGCTGCCACAGCCGTGATCAACCAGAAGCTGCTGGAGGCGATCTTCGGGGAGGCCAACGTGGCGGCCTTCGTGACCCGCGCGCGGGCCGCCCTCGGGAACCTGCTTGACGCCGCCTTCGAGGCGGAGCGCCGCCGCTTCGGCGACGCGCTTGGCGGTCTCGCCGACGCCGGCGACCTGGCCGACCGGCTCCGATCCGCCGCGAGGCGTGCGGCGGACGCGGACCTGTCGTGACCCTCGATGAGCAGCTCAACCGATTGGCGCGCGGCGCGGAGGCGGCGCGCGGGGTCGGCCTGGAGGAGGTCGCGGCCGAGGCGGATGCGGTCGTGACTCGCGCGCGCGAGCGGACCGGTTTCCCGGGACCGACGTACGTGCTGGCGCTGGCCGGCGGGACGGGCGTCGGCAAGTCGTCGCTGCTCAACGCCCTCGCCGGCAAGGCCGTCAGCGCGGTGCGCGCGGTGCGGCCGACGACCGATGAGCCCATTGCCTGGGTGGCTGAGGATCGGCGCGCGGAGCTTGCACCCCTGATGGCATGGCTCGGCGTCCGCCAGGTCGCCGAGCACGCCGATGCGTCGCTCGCCGGAGTGGCCGTGCTCGACCTTCCCGACGTGGACAGCATCCGGACCGAGCACCGCTCGCGCGTCGACGAGCTCCTTCCCCGTATCGATGCGATCGCATGGGTGGTCGATCCGGAGAAGTACGACGACGAGCGCTTGCACGCGTACCTTCGATCGCTCTCCGCCCACGCGCCGCGCATGCGATTCGTGCTCAACAAGGCAGACCGCGTGGCCGGCGGGCAGCGCGAGGACCTGGCCGCGGATCTCCGGCGCCGCCTTGCCGCAGCGGGGATCGAGGCTCCGCGTGTCTACGTCGTCTCAGCCCTGCGCGGTGATGGGATCGATGCGCTGCGCGCCGAGCTCGCCAACGAGGCCGATGCCAAGGGCATTGTGATCGGCAAGCTCGAGGCCGACGCTCGCGAGGCATCGGCGGCGCTGGCCGACGCCGTCGGCGTCGATGTCGACGCTCCGGTCCAGCCGCTGCTCTCGGTGGAGACGCGCGCCGCCGCGACCCGCTCGGCCGTCGAGGGCGCATTGGCGGTGATGGATCCGCGTGGCCTCGCCAGCCAGGTCAGGGCGGCGGTGCTCGCGCGGGCGCGCCACACCGGTGGCTCGCTGCTCGGGCGGATCGTTGCGCTGCTGCTGTGGATGACCGGCCAGCAGCGGCGCAGCGCCGATCCGGCCGGCTACCTCCGCGACTGGCGTCGCCGCGGGGCGCTGGGTCGGGCGGTCAATCCCGTGCACGGCGCGCTCGTCGAAGCGTCGAGCCGCCTGCCGGCCGGCTCACGCGCGGCAGTTCTACGCTCCCTCGGCGCCGACGAGACCGAGGCGGCGGTGACGGCGGCGCTCGATCGGGTCGCGCGCGACGCTGGAGCCGACCTTCGCCTGTCCGGCTCGATCCTGTGGCCGGTCATCGGCGTGGTTCAGCTGGCAGTCGGGGCGGTCTTCGGCTTCGCGGTGGCGTGGTACGTCACCCTCTTCGTGTCGGGCGGCGCAGTTCCGGTGGCCACGGTTGAGCTGCCGGTCCTTGGGCCGGTCCCGCTGCCGCTGGTGCTGCTGGCGGGGTCGATCGTCGTCAGCGCCTTCCTCGGCCTGATCCTCTCGGCCCACGCCAGCTGGATCGGCCGGCGCCTCGGCGACCGGCTCGCCGGTCGGGTGCGAGCCGAAGTGGCAGAGGCCGTCGAGACCGCGGGCATGGCGGGCCTCGACCGGGTGGAGGCCGCCCGACAGACGATCGGCGGAATGACGTAGTCGCGGTCGCGTCACCTGCTTGATCCGCCCATCACATTGCGGGCGTACGGTGCGCCCATACAACACTGGAGAGCACGACGATGATTCGTCACGAACCGAGCCGGACCACCACGACCGTCTCCGACTGGGAGCTCGGCCTGGCCGCGGTGCTCCTCCTCATTGCCGTGGTCATCACGGCGATCCTGGTCCCCACCTTCGCCTGAGATCCAAGGAGATTCGCCCCGTCCGCTAACCGTGCAGGCGGTAGAAGCGGAAGAAGTCGTTCTCGATCGGAAGGATCTCGACGTCGGTGAAGCCGGCCTCCCGCGCGTACGCGCGGAGCGTGTCCGGACGCATGACGGTGCCGGTCGCCACGCTCGGCGATCGCGAGCGGCCGTCGGGCAGGCAGGTCGTCAGGCTCCAGCCGTACATGAAGCGCTCGAGGTCGTCTCCCGGCGCCGCGAACGTCTCGCCCACCCGCTCGTCGACGACGATCAGTGAGCCGCCGTCGACAAGCGATTCACGAATCGCCCGGAGCACCGGCACCGGATTGGCCATGTCGTGCACCGCCTCGATGATGATCGCCGCGTCGTAAGGCCCGTCGTCGAGCGACGCGGCGTCGCCGTGACGAAACTCGACCTTGTCCCCCAGCCCGGTCCGGCTGGCGTGGTGCCGGGCCGCCTCGATGGATGGGCCGTCGAGATCCACCCCCACCACCCGGGCGTGCGGGTACCCCCGCGCGATCGCGATCGTCGACCACCCCTCGCCGCACCCCACGTCTGCGATGCGCGCCGGAGGATCGGATCGAAGTCTCGCGTCCACGTCCGGCACGCCCGGCAGCCATTCCGTGGCGAGGAGGTAGGTGAACGCCGGGCGGTTGAAGGCGGCCTGGCCCTCGCGCATGTCAGGCCCGTACAACTCCCACCCGACGCCGGCACCCGACCGATAGGCGTCCACCAGCGATGGCAGCCGGCCGAACGCCGCGACCAGCATTCGGCTCAGCGGCGCCATCAGGTTGAGGCTCTCCGGGTCGACCAGCACCGCGGCGTGGTCGGCGGACAGGCTGAACCGATGGTCGTCGTCGACCTCCAGGATCCCGCCCACGGCCTGCTGCTCGAGCCACTCCCGCGCGTATCGCGCATCGGTCGCGGTTCGGGCTGCCAGCTCGTCCGGCGTGGCGGCGCCCTCGCTCGCGAGGCTGCGGTACCAGCCGAGACGGTCACCGAGGTATACGCCCGCGATGTCGAAGCTGGCGACGGCGGCGTTGAATAGGCGCTCCGTGAGCGCATCGGCTGATGTGGTCATCTATCACTCCTGGGGGTGGGAAGCCGCCGCGACGCTGCCTGGTCGCCAACCGGCCGAACACGAGTCTCGCCTGCGCATCCGCCAGCGGCTTCGTCCGGCCGACGAATGACCGATGCGGCACATGACGTACGCCGCATGCCCCCCACGTGGCGTCCGCTCATCCGATGTCGGATGTCGCGCGGCGATGCAGCCTGTCGACACACCCATCCACGAAAGGCACTCGCCATGTACTCGTCACTCGCGGCCGGGACGCTGATCGTCCTCGGCGTCCTGATCAGCGTCCTGGGCTTCCTCGGCGGAGGCTACCTGGCATGGGTCGGCCTCGGCCTCGGCGCCATCTTCGGCGGCGGCGTCCTGAGCCTGGTCGAGCGCCGCATCGCTCGCTGAGTCCGTCAGCCACCCTCGTTCGCGGTCGTGTTCCGGAAGCGGAGCGCGATCGCGATCGTCGCCGCGCCGACGAGAAAAGCAACGCTGTTCGGCACTATGATCGCGAGATTTCCGAGCGCCAACCCGTAGGCAACCCACACGGTGAACCCGACCTGGAGCACGGCGAGGTAGGCGATCGAGACGTCGGCCGACGAGCGGCGTTCGAGGATCCGGCGCAGTTGGAGCACTGGGGAGAGAGCCATCATCACGCCCCAGCTGGCGGCGATGACGGCGAGCGCATCGGTCATGGAGAACCTCCGGAGTCGCTGCGCTCTGACGATCGGGCCGCGTTCGCTGGTGTGAGTGATCCATCGAGGAGCGCGCACGCGGCGCCGATATCGTAGCGGCTACCATCGGGCCGATGCTCTCGCGCCGTCGCCTCCTGGCTGCCGCCCTTGGTGGCGCAGTCGGGGTCATCACCGTCGCCGCCTGAGCGAGGCCCGGATCGATGAGTCGGTGGCGAGAATCGAGGGGCTCACGGCGCCGATGTGAGCGCTCAGCCGATCGGCGCTGTGGGCTCACTCGTGGACGGGCTGTGGACAGCCGGCCACATCGGTCCCAAGTTCGGGGATAAGTGG
>CAYYDA010000107.1:0-5915 GCA_964470495.1 uncultured Steroidobacteraceae bacterium
CCGACCACCACCAGGCTCAGGAAGAGGGCGGTGCCGCCCCCGACCAGCCCGGTATACCAGAACGCTCGTTGCATTGATCCTCTCCCATGGGGATGAATTGATGTCCAAGCCAGTTGTACGGAATTGGCGGTCCGGCGTGACGTGCCATACGTCCCGGGCGGCACGGGCCGATCGGACCCAACCCTGCCGCTGCTGCTCGAGGCGATCGACAACTGGCGGCACGGCCGCGGACGCGGCTCCTAGGGGCGAGCGCCGTGGCCGCGCTGGGCGTGGTCCTCGACGCCGGCTCCGCCTATGCCAATGCGCAGCGTGTCCACGAGCAACCGGAGCTGCTCAGGCTCTGTCTCAGCCCCTGCCTCCGGCCTGGCCCTCAGGGTCCATGGGCGGGATTTCACCGGCGCCGCAAGACCTCGAGCCGTCGCTCGTACTCCTCACCGTCGATCTCGCCTGCTGCGAACCGGCGTCGTAGGAGCTCCTCGGCCGACTCGTCTCGCGGTTCGGCACCCCTCCGGGCCGTGATCCGCACGGTCAGCCAGACGACCAAGCCCAGCACGATGAGCCAGAAGAGGCTTCCGATTCCCATCATCCACCAGCCTCCGACTCCGTGATCCCATCCCCATCCCATCACAGGTTTTCCTCTCGCTTCGGCCAATGAGCCCCGGATCCTGTTCCAGTCGCCGTGCGGCTCATACGGGATCGTTCTCAACTGCCACGGCGCAGACGATGACGAGCTGCGCGGTCCTGTCGAGCAGCAGCAGATAGCCACACTCCAGGCAGCGCTCGAGGGCCGCCTTACGACCGAGGCGCGGGCAGACCACCTGATCGTCGATCACCGGTAGACGGAGTCGAAACGTCGATTCGCACGACTCTGGACTCGACAGCATTGCCGTCCCCTCAACTCAAGGATTGGGCGCGGTTTCTGATCCGTTCCTGCCCCACGATCGGTGTCATCTTCGCCCCGGTGCTCCGGAGTTTCCCCCTGCGAATGGCCCGTTCCGACAGGCCATTCGGCCCGGGTCGGGGCGCGCAGTCGGGCGGACTCATGCGCCAAGCGCTAGCCTTGGCGCCGATGCAGCCGCCCGACTCACCGGCAACCAGACAGCTCATCGCGCTCGACCAGGCGGTCCGCGGCATCAGCGGCGTGCTCGACGTCGACCGCGTCCTGCAGCTCATCACCGACCGCGTCCGGGACCTCGTCGAGGCGCAGTACGCGGCGATCGGCATCGTTGACGCCCAGGGCGCCATCGAGCGCTTCATCACCAGCGGGATCAGCGACGAGGATCGGGCCCGGATCGGCGCCCTGCCCCACGGCCGAGGACTGCTCGGGCTCATCATCCGGGAGAACCGCACCTACCGGATCCCGGATATCGCCACCCACCCGGAGCGCTACGGCTTTCCGCCGCACCATCCGGAGATGCACTCATTCCTCGGCATGCCAATCACCGTCTCCGGCACGGTCGTGGGACGCCTCTACCTGACGAACAAGCTCGGGGCCGCCAAGTTCAGCCCGGACGACCAGTCGCTGGTCGAGATGTTCGCGCTCCATGCCGGCATTGCGATCGAGAACGCCCGCCTCCACGATCAGGTTGGCCGCCTGGCAATCGTGGACGAGCGCGACCGGATCAGCCGCGACCTCCACGACAGCGTGATCCAGGCGATCTACGCACAGACGCTCGCGCTCGACGATGTCCCGGAGCTCGTCAGGACCGAGCCAGACGAGGCCGCCCGTCGCGTGGATGAGGCCATCGATGCGCTGCACGCGGTCATTCGCGACATCCGCAACTTCATCTTCGGACTGCGCCCGGCCCTTCTCGAGTCGGGGAGCCTGACTGACGGACTCGGACACCTCGCGACGGAGCTGCGCCGTAACGGCGCGGTCGAGGTCTCGCTCTCCGTTCCGGACGACCCGGCCGCGACCGCCGACCTGCCGATCGAACTCGTCGCGGAGCTGCTTGCCGTCACGCGCGAGGCGCTGAGCAACATCGCGCGACATGCGTCGGCGACCCACACAGGCGTCGAGCTCGGCGTCGGCCCCCGTGAGCTGCGCCTGGAGCTTTCCGACAATGGCGGTGGCTTCGACGCCGGTCGGGCCGCCGAACGCGGACACCACGGCCTCGCCAACATGCGGGCGCGCGTCGAGGCACTCGCCGGAACTTTCGAGGTGACGAGCAGCCCCGCGACGGGGACCCGTGTCATCATCTCCCTTCCGCGTGGCCCGGCTGCAACCGCGGGTGAGGACGAATGACCGATACGACCGAACATCGCGCCTTGCGCCTGCTCGTGGTGGACGACCACGAGGTCGTGCGCCAGGGATTGGTCGCACTGCTCGATCGGCGCGCCGGCTTCGATGTGGTTGCCCAGGCCGCGACCGTGGCCGAGGCAATCGCCGAGGCGGCGCGCTTCCTGCCCGACGTGGTGATCATGGACGTCCGCCTGCCGGATGGCTCCGGGATCGAGGCCTGCCGCGAGATCCGCGCCGCGCGTCCCGAGACGCGGGTCGTGATGCTGACCAGCTATCCGGACGAGGATGCGGTGCTGTCGGCGATCATCGCGGGCGCGTCAGGCTACCTGCTGAAGCAGGTGCGCGGACGGGACCTCGTGAGTGCGATCGAGTCGGTGGGCCGCGGAGACTCGCTGCTCGATCCGGCGGTCACCGAACGGATCCTGCAGCGGGTGCGGACGGCTGCCAGTGGGGGCGCGGGCGACGAGCTGGCCGACCTCACGGCACAGGAGCGACGCATCCTGCTCCTCGTGGCCGAAGGCAGGACGAACAAGGAGATCGCCGCCGAGATCTTCCTGTCCGACAAGACGGTGAAGAACTACGTCAGCAGCATCCTGTCCAAGCTCAACCTACAGCGTCGCACGCAGGCGGCTGCCTTCGTGGCCAAGCGCCATCTGGGGGAGCCGCCCGCCGGAAGCTAGGCGGCGACGGCCGCGCGATCGACCTCGTGTAGCACCCAGCGCGCCGTAGCGTTGGCCGCCACGTGGAGGAGCACCCGGTCGGCAACCCGGCCCAGCGTGCCACCGGGAGGTGCGTACAGGCCGTCGATCGTCAGCTCCTCCGGGCCGATCGTCAGCCAGCCGGAGAAGACGGGGAAGAGCGGGGCCCCGGTTGACGCCCGCCAGCCGATCTCGACCTGCCAGCCGGTGGCCGTCCGTTGGGACCGGCCGAGGTCGAGGTACGCCGCCTTGCTGATGGTGGTGAGGGCGGCCGAGTCGCCGCCGATTCGCAACCGCAGGTCGACGACGAATCGCCGCAGCTCGGGGCTCTCCGGGTGGGCGACGCGCCCTTCCGCCCACGGCGTACCGCCGTCGTCGAGGAGCCATGCCACCCGATCCGGACGACTCCGCAGGCGCATCGAAGCGGACAGGCGAACGAACCCGTTCGGCACCGGCCGGGCGTCCATCGCCGCGATCACCATCATTCCTCCACGATGAGGGCGGTGACCATGCCGAACATGCCGTCGGGACCCTCGGCGTGGGTGAGGATGTGGCAGTGGTACGCCCAGGTGCCCACTTCCGATGCGTCGACGATCACGTCGATCCGCTCGCCGGGCGCGACGAGGACCGTGTCCTCGCGGTGCGGCGTCGGCAGCGCCCAGCCATCCTTGGCGACGACCAGCTGAGGCATCCCGTGAAGGTGCATCGGGTGGATCTGGAGCCCTTCGTTCATGTAACGGATGCGGATCGTCTGTCCCTGCCGCGCCACGATGGGCTCGGTGGCCGGGAAGCCCTTGCCGTTGATCGTGAACCCGAGCGGGCCGTCGTTCAGGATCATGGTGTAGTCGATGTCGGACACCGGCTCATCGGTCGCGGTCGGATCCGTCACCACGAAGGCTCCGAGCAGGCCCATCGGCACCTGCTCCGCGGCCATGAAGTGGCTGTGGTACATGTGCGATCCGGCGTTCCGCAGGGTGTATTCGTAGGTGAACGACTCTCCCGGCATGACGGCCGGCTGGCTGATGACCGGCACCCCATCCATGCCGGGAGGCACGAGCAGGCCGTGCGAGTGGATCGTGGTCGGCTCAGGCAGCTCGTTGTGCAGGATGATCCTGATCTGGTCGCCGACCTGTGCCCGCAGCTGGGGGCCGGGGACGGTGCCGTTGTAGGCGTACGCCTCGACCACCTTGCCCGGCTCGGTCTCCCACTCGATGACCGATGCGGTCAGCTCCCACTGCAGCGTCCCGTCCGCCTGGATCTCCGGCTCGAGGACCTGGTTGCCCCGTCCTTCGGTCTCAGCCGGGAACTGGGCGGTGACGGCGGCATCGCTGTCGCGCATCTCCTCGGCGGTGCGTTCCTCGTGCGACGCGGCGGGCTGCTCCGAAGAGCCGGCCACCGCGACCATGACCTCGCCGGTCATCCCGCCATCGGCATGGCCGGGAATCGAGCAGATGAAGCCGATGCCGTCGGCCGGTACGGTCACCTCGCCCGTGGCTGTCGCGCCACCTTCGGCGGCGATCGTCGTACCGTCCGCGAAGGTGATGTCGTGCGGGACGCCGCCGTCGTTCACGAAGGTCACCGTGTAGGCGCCCGGCCCGGCAACGTGGACCATTGCCGGCTCGAAGCCGAGGTCGAAGGCCGTGATGGTGATCTCGCCAATCGGCCCTTCGGCCGTCGGCTCCGTCGCGCCGGGCTCCGCGCGGTCGGTGGCGCCCAGCATGAGCGCCGCGACCAGGAGGGTCGCGGCGAAGACGGTGCCCATGCCGGTGAAGGCGGCGAAGTAGATGAATGTGCGCTGCATCAGTGCTCCAGTGAAGTCGATCGGTGTGCGCCGGACGATCCGAAACCGACGCCTCTCGACAGTTGAGCCGTTCATCGATGCTTCCGGCAGGGCCGAAGGACACGTTGGAGGGGGCCATCGAGCCCTTCCCGCCCGCCGCCTAGAGATCGACGATTGCGACATGATCGATTCAGCAGTCGGCGATGACAGCCTTCCAACCAAGATGGGAATGCGGCTCGGAATCTTCGCGGTGATCACCGCGGCTGCTGCCGCACTTGTCCTCGGCGCCCTCGTCCCCGCCCGGAACGCTCGGTGACCGCCATCGCACCATCCGTGAGCATGCGCATCGTCTCCGCCGACGAGGCCGTCGCCGGCATTCGGTCCGGCGACCAGGTCTTCGTCCATGGCGGGGCCGCCACGCCGTCGGTGCTCATCGAGGCGCTCGTGCGACGTGCGCCGGAGCTGCGAGACGTCGGCGTCATTCACTTTCACACCGAGGGGCCCGCCCCGCACCTGGCGCCCGAGATGGCCACCAGCTTCCGCCACCGTGCGCTCTTCATCGGGGCCAACGCCCGGGCGGCCGTGAACGAAGGACGGGCGGACTACGTGCCGATCTTCCTGTCGGACGTGCCTCAGCTGTTCAGCCGCGGCGTCCTGCCACTGGACGCCGTGCTCATCAACGTGTCCGCCCCGGACGCGAACGGGTACTGCTCGCTCGGAACCAGCGTCGACGCGGCGCTGAGCGCGACGCGTGCGGCAACCACCGTCATCGCGCAGCTGAACCGATCGATGCCGCGCACGCTCGGCGACTCCTTCATCCACGTCGACGAGATCGACCTCGGCGTTGAGGTCGACGTGCCCCCGCCCGAGCACGCCGAGCCCCCGATCGGCGAGGTCGAGCTGGCGATCGGCGAGCATGTGGCGGAGCTCGTGCCCGACCGCGCCACCATCCAGATGGGGATCGGCTCGATCCCCGCGGCCGTCGGCCTCGCCCTCCGCGGCAAGCGCGACCTGGGTGTCCATACCGAGCTGTTCACGGATGCGGTCCTCGACCTCGTCGAGGCGGGTGCGATCACCGGCGCCGCCAAGGAGATCAACCGCGGCAAGATCGTGACGGCCTTCCTGATAGGCAGCCGGCGCCTCTACGAGTTCGTCGACGACAACCCGATGATCGAGATGCGCCCGGTGGACTATA
>CAYYDA010000108.1:0-5860 GCA_964470495.1 uncultured Steroidobacteraceae bacterium
CACCCAGCCGGGGATCTCGCGGCGCAGGGTTGCCAGCGGCAGCGAGCCGTGGGCTAGCACCTCGTCGTGGAAGGCGCGGAGGTCGAACCGATCCCCCATCGCCTCCGAGACCTCGGCGCGAGCGCGCTCGATCTCTCGCTGGCCGAGCTTGTACGAGAGCGCCTGGCCCGGCCAGATCGTGTAGCGGTCGACCTCGATCGCCGCGTCGACGGGCGGCAGCGAGCCGCGCTCGTTCATGAACTCGATCGCCTGGTCGCGGGTCCAGTTCATGGCGTGCAGCCCGGAGTCGACCACCAGGCGCGCGGCGCGGAACGACTGCGCGTCGAGCATGCCGAGCCGCTCCTCCTCTGACGCGTAGAGGCCCATCTCGTCGGCCAGGCGCTCGCAATAGAGCCCCCAGCCCTCGACGTAGGCGACGCCCGCCATCCGGGCACCGAGGATGCGGAAGGCGGGAAGGCCCTGGAGCTCCATCTCGATGGCGATCTGGAAGTGGTGCCCGGGCGTTGCCTCGTGGAAGGTGATCGCCGCGATCTTGTGCAGCTTCCGCTCCGTCGGTTGATACGTGTTGATGTAGTACTGGCCCTGCCGCGAGCCGTCGATGGAGGGCGGCATGTAGAAGGCGGGCGGAGAGTCTGCCTCCCGGTACGCCTCGACCGCCTTCACCTCGCAGTTGGCGCTCGGCAGGCGGCCGAAGTACTGCGGGGCTGCGGCGTAGGCGCGGTCGGTCTGCTCTTGCGCCAGGCGAACGAGCGCGTCGGGCTCGTCGGTGTGGTTGGAGGGTTCGGTGGCCAGCGCGTCGCGCAGCGCGTGGCGGTCAGTGTGGCCCAGGCGGCGAGCGATCTCGTCCTTCTCGCCCTCGATCGCCTCGAGATCGGCGAGGCCGAAGGCGTGGACCTCCTCGGCCGTCGTGTCGACCGTGGTCTGCATGCGGATGGCGAGCCGATACGCAGCGTCGCCTCGCGGCGTGGCCGACAGCCCCGGCTGCTGCCGGGCGTGGGGCTCGTACTCGTCCGCGAGGTAGTCGCGGAGCCGGCGCAAAGCCCCGTAAACGTGCTCATCGACGGCGGCAGCGATCCGGGCGCGGTCCTCGACGCCGACATCGACCATCGTCGTGGCCGGTGATTCCGCGGCGGGCACCGCCAGCATGCGCTCGATCTGCTCGATCGCCCGGCGCACAGGCATGGCGGCGGCGGTCCGGCCATCGGTCACGCCCTCGGCCAGCGTCGAGATGTACTGCTCGACCATCGCCGGGTAGGCCGCGTATCGGGTCAACAGCAGGTCCACGCGTCCGGGCGTGTCCGCAGGCTGGTACTGCGCGGCCTGGACCGGCCAGATCTGCGGCCCCGACATGTGGTCGATCGCGAGCTGGTACTGCTTCTGAGCCATCGCCTCGAGCTGGTTCTCCGCAACCAGGATCAGGAGGTCGCGCGTGATGACCTGCTCCGGATCGAGCCCATCGGCCGGGATGCGAGTGGCCTCCTCGAGAACGGACCGATACGCCGCCTCGTCGGCGACGCGTCCTTCGGCGCCGAGATCCGGCCAGCGGTCGTTGAAGCGCTCGTCGCCGAGGACCGTCGCCCACAGCGGGTCACGTTCCAGCACGCCCTCCCAGAAGCGGTCGGCGAGGTCGTTGACGGCGGCGTTGGGATCGGCGACGACGGACACGGGCACGTCTCCCCTCACGTATTTGGGCACACGAAATTGGAGCGTCAGTCTAGCGCCGCTCAGCCCCCGAAGAGGTCGGTCAGAAGCGCCGCCGGCGTCTCTTCCAGCTGGTCGTAGCGGCAGTCGCCCGGGGTGCGGTCAGGGCGCCAGCGGCGGAACGTCGTACCGTGGCGAAACCGGTCGCCCTGGAGGTGGTCGAATGCCACCTCGACCACCAGCTCCGGACGCAGCGGCTCCCACGACAGGTCCTTGCCACGGTTCCAGCGCGACTGCGCTCCCGGCAGGCGCCGTCCCTCCTCGACGGCCGCGGCCTCCGCCAACGCCCAGTCGCGCCAGGGATGGTCCTCCATCCCTCCGCGGCGGTACGGCTCGAGGAACTCGACCAGCTCGGCGCGCTTCGCCATGGTGAACGAGGCGGTGACGCCGACCGACTGCAGGAACCCCTCGTCGTTGTAGAGCCCGAGCATGAGCGAACCGACCAGCGTGCCCGGCCCGTTCTTGTGCCAGCGGAAGCCGGCAACCACGCAGTCCGCCGTGCGGGCGTGCTTGATCTTGGCCATGGTGCGCTTGCCGGGCGCGTACGGGTCGTCGGCCCGCTTGCCGATGACACCGTCCAGGCCGGCGCCCTCGAAGACCTCGAACCAGTGCTTTGCCATGGCCGGATCGGACGTCGATGGGGTCAGCCGGACCGATGCCGGCGGGTCGGCCAGCAAGCGCTCAAGCCGCGCCCTGCGATCGGCGAACGGGGCGGCGCGGAGGTCCTCGTCGCCATCGGCCAGGACGTCGAAGGCGACGAAGGAAGCCGGCGACTCGGCGGCCAGCATGCGGACGCGCGACGCCGCGGGGTGAATGCGGAGCAGGAGGGCGTCAAAATCCAGGCCGCCGCCGGGGCGCGCGATGACGACCTCGCCGTCGAGCACGAAGCGGGCGTCCGGTCCGCCGACCGCCAGCAGCGGCCCCTCGAGCTCGGGAAAGTAACGGTTGAGCGGCTTCAGGTCGCGCGACTGGATGTAGACCTCGCCACCGTCGCGGAAGACGAGCGAGCGGAAGCCATCCCACTTCGGCTCGTAGATCCAACCCTCCCCGTCGGGGATGGCGGCGGTCGGCTTGGCCAGCATCGGCTCGATGGGCGGCTCGATCGGGTATCCCACATGCAGATGATACGGGCCTCGCCATCAGGCATACTCCCGCGGCCCCCGGCCGAATGGCATCGCACGAGTGGAGGAATACGTGGGCATCAGCATCCAGTTCCTGGGCGCCGCGGGCTGCGTCACCGGCTCGCAGTTCCTGGTGACCGCCGGCGAACAGCGCGTCCTCGTCGACTGCGGCATGTTCCAGGGCTCGCCCCAGGAGGTCGAGCGCAACCGGATGCCCTTCGCATTCGAGCCCTCGACGCTCGACGCGCTGTTGCTGACGCACGCGCACCTCGACCATTGCGGCCGGACGCCGGCGCTCACCGAGGCCGGCTTCGACGGACCGATTCACGGAACGCGCGCCACCCTCGATCTGACCGAGATCGTGCTGCTCGACTCGGCCAAGCTCCAGGTCGAGTTCACAAATCGATGGAACAAGCGCCAGGCGCGCAAGGCGGAACGCGCCGCGCAGGCCGACGCCGAGACGCAGTCGGAGGCCGCGGCGCAGGAAACCGACGACCCGTCCTTCCCCGAGCGCCTGCGCAACGCGCGCCCGGAAGGCAAGACGGAGATCCGGGAGCCGCTCTACGACCAGCACGATGTCGAGCGCGCCGTCGAGCAGATGCGTGGCTGCGACTACGGCGACGAGGTGCAGGTCACCGATGGCATCACCGCCGTCTTCCACGACGCGGGGCACATCCTCGGGTCGGCCATCATCGAGCTCCGTGTGACCGATGGCGGCGAGGCGCGAACCATCGTCTTCTCGGGCGACCTCGGCCGCGACGGGACGCCGATCCTGCGCGATCCGACACCGATCGCGCATGCCGAGTACGTCGTGGTCGAGTCGACCTACGGCAATCGCGAGCACGCGCCGCACGACGTCGCGATCGAGGAGCTCGCCGCGGCAGTCGGTGAGGTCGCGGCGGACGACGGCGTCATGTTGATCCCGGCCTTCGCCATCGGCCGGACGCAGGAGCTGATCTGGGTGCTCGACGACCTCGTGCGCGCGGGACGTATCCCGCGCGTGCCGCTCTATCTCGATTCGCCGATGGCCTCGAAGGCGACGCAGGTCTACCACGACCATCCCGAGACCTACGACGACGAGACGAAGAAGCTGCTGCTGGGGGGCGATTCGCCGCTGAAGTACCCCGGCCAGCAGTTCACCGACTCGGTCGAGGAGTCGAAGGCCATCCGCCACGCCAATCGGCCGATCATGGTCGTCGCTTCGTCCGGCATGCTGACAGGTGGGCGGGTCATGCACCACCTGAAGGACTTCCTCCCCGACCCCACGTGCACGCTGCTGTTCATCGGCTACCAGGGCGAGGGCACGCTCGGCCGCCACATCCAGGAGGGCGCCACGTCGGCACGAATCGATGGCGTGGAGATCGCGGTGAAGTGCCGGGTCCGTTCGATCTCCGGCTTCAGCGCCCACGCCGACCAGCACGAGCTGGAGGCGTGGCTGAGACACTTCGCGCGGGCCGGAAATGGGGGCAACGGGCGGCCGAAGACGGTCTTCATCGTCCACGGGGACCCCGACGCGGCCGAGGCCTTCGCGACCCGGATCACCTCCGAGCTCGGGATGGAGGCGCACATCCCCCAGCACCGCGAGACGGTCTCGCTCGCCTGACCCACCGATCGGTCGCCCGCTAGGATGCCCGCCATGCATCCCACCGAGCGGCGGATCATCACCTTCCTGACCGACTTCGGCCTCGACGGCGCGGCGGCGACGTGCCGCGGCGTGATGCTCTCGATCTGTCGGGATGCGCAGATCGTCGACATCTCGCACACGGTGCGGAAGTACGCCATTCGTGATGGCGCGTTCATCCTCCGGGCGGCACTGCCCTTCATGCCCGTCGGCGTCCACGTGGCCGTCGTCGATCCCGGCGTCGGAACCTCACGGCGGCCGATCGGCATCCGGACCGAGCGCGGCGACGTTCTGATCGGTCCCGACAACGGGCTGCTCGGCGCCGCGGCCCAAGCGCTCGGAGGCCCGAGCGAGGCTCGCGAGCTCACCAACCGCGCGCTGTGGCTCGCCGCGACGACGGCGACATTCCACGGCCGCGACATCTTCGCGCCGGTCGCCGCCCATCTCGCCGCGGGTCATGCGCCGTTCGACGAGGTGGGTCCCGAGATCCCGGACGCCAACCTGGTTCGCCTGCCGGCGCCTCGCGCGCGGGCGACGCGCGGCCGAATCGAGACCGAGGTGACCTACGTCGACAGCTTTGGCAACCTGCGGCTCGCCGGAGGGCGTGTCGACCTGGCGAGCGCCTTCGGCCAGGTCGCGGATGGCGATCGGTTCGCCGTGACGATTGCGTCTGGAGCCACCGAAGAGGCCGTGTTCGCCCGCGGCTTCGGCCACGTCGCACCGGGCGGGATGCTCCTCTACGTGGACTCCACCGGCGACCTGGCGCTCGCCGACAACCAGGCCGATCTCGGCGCACGCCTCGGCGCCGAATCCGGTATGCCGGTGAGCATCGAGCCGGCCTGATTTCAGGCTGACGGCAAGCGGCTACACTCTCGCTCGTCCAGTATGTTTTTGCAGGGAGCGCACCACAGATGTCCAGGGTCTTCCGAGCAGCCACCATGGCGGGGATCGTCGCGCTCCTCGCGGCGTGCACCAGCAGCGGGGGCGCCAGCCCAGCATCGGCCGACTCGTCGGCGGCAGCCGGCGGCGATTGCTCGCCGGACAGCCTCGAGACGAAGACGGCCGATCGCCTGACGATCGGCACCGACAACCCGGCCTTCCCGCCGTACTGGGATCCGCCCGCGGAGGGCGAGGAAGCCACCGATCCGTGGGAGCTCGGCGACCCGACCAACAAGCGCGGCTTCGAGGGCGCCGTGGCGTGGGCCGTGGCCGAGGAGCTCGGATTCGGTGACGACAGCGTCGACTTCATCGCGGTGCCTTTCGACAACTCGTACGCGCCGGGCGAGAAGGACTTCGATTTCTACCTCGCCCAGGTCTCGTTCAGCGAGGAGCGGGCACAGGCGGTCGACCTCAGCGAGGGCTACTTCTTCTCGAACCAGGCGCTCGTCGCCAACGCGGATACGCCGATCACCGAGGC